>JAPKCR010000368.1 GCA_026421135.1 Sulfitobacter sp.
GAACAGGATTTGCTGCCAAAAATGCGAGCGGTCTATCCGCAGGCTGAAATCACGACCGAAACTTTGGGCGAGGTCGTGGGGCTTGAGCCGATGAGTGAAAATGCCGCGCGTGATCTGGTGTCGGGATTGTTGGGATCAAATAGCGCCGGTGTTGTCCCGTTTGGGACAGAGGCAGGGATGTTCCAGCAGATGGGCATGGATGTTATTGTTTGTGGGCCAGGGTCGATTGCACAGGCGCATAAGCCCGATGAATTTGTCAGCGTCGATCAGCTTGAGGTTTGTCTAGGCATGTTGGAACGCCTTGGGAAAAAGTTGGTGTAGGGGCGCAAGGATAGCTCACGCCCCAGAATTACTTAGCCCAAAGGCGAGTCGGCGTCGTGAATATGATCCTCGGCCGCTTTCAGCAGATTGTCGTTCTTGAGTGCGGTATAGGTTTCATCCAACGCTTTTTTGGCGCGAGTCATGAAAATTCCGATTTCTTCTGGGGTGATGACCAGTGGCGGAGAAATGATCATTCGGTCGCCCACATGGCGCATCACCAGATTGTTGGCAAAGCACCGCTCGCGGCACATATACCCGACCGTGCCCGCGTTGCTTGCGAATTTCGACCGCGTCTCCTTTCGCGGGCTTAGTGGCAAGGATGCCATCAAGCCTGAAATGTTAAGGCCGCCAACAAGCGGATGGTCAGACAGATTCTCCAACCCTTCCTTGAGTGCCGGACCCGCGACATTGTTCACGTGGTCCAACACCTTTTCATCTTGCAGGATGCGTAGGTTTTCCAGCGCGACCGCAGAACAGACCGGATGCCCCGAATAAGTGTAGCCGTGGTTGAATTCGCCCGATCCGATGACTTCGGCGATCTCATCACAAACAATCGACCCGCCGATTGGCTGATAGCCAGAGCTGAGGCCCTTGGCGATTGTCATGATGTGCGGCTTGATCCCCATGGTTTGCGAGCCGAACCAGTTGCCGGTGCGTCCAAACCCGCAGATAACTTCGTCTGCGATGATCAGAACGTTGTATTTGTCACAAATCCGCTGAATTTCGGGCCAGTAGGTGCTTGGGGGTATAATGACGCCGCCAGCGCCCTGAATGGGTTCGCCGATAAATGCGGCAACATTGTCGGCACCCAGTTCAAGTATCTTCGCCTCGAGTTCCTGCGCGCGGGCCAGACCGAATGCTTCGGGGGTGTGATCGCCGCCTTCGGCCCACCAATCGGGTTGGTTAATGTGGTGGATGCCCGGGATCGGCATTCCGCCCTGTTCGTGCATATAGCTCATCCCGCCAAGTGAACCGGACCCCATCGAGGACCCGTGGTAGGCGTTCTTGCGGCTGATGATGTGGGATTTTTCCGGCTTGTCCTTCATCGCCCAATAGGTGCGGACCATTCGAATGTTGGTATCGTTCGCCTCGGACCCCGATCCAGCAAAGAAAACATGGTTCAGATCGCCCGGGGCGAGGCTGGCGATTTCCTTGGCTAAAGCGATTGCGGGCACATGCGATGTCATAAAGAACGTGTTGTAATAATTCAGCTCAAGCATTTGGCGCGATGCAACATCGGCCATTTCCTGACGACCATAGCCGATGTTGACGCACCAAAGGCCTGCCATCGCATCAAGGATTTCATTACCTTCGCTATCTGTCAGATAAACACCTTTGGCTTTGGTGATAATCCGGGCGCCTTTTGCAGCCAGTTCAGCATTCGTGGTGAAAGGGTGCATGTGATGTGCGGCGTCCAACGCCTGCAGTTCGGCCGTGGGCAAGTGATTCGTGATATAGGACATTTAAATGCACCTCAGGAGTATGGGGAAAAGTAATGAGCAGAATATGATCAAATTATGCGGAGTCAATCGAATCGGATCAGATGCCCTGGGAATTAGATCGAAGACTGAATTTGGCGGATGCCTTGGCTCACGTCCTCGGCCATCGCTTCGGCCGCGGCATCGGGATCATTCGCACGAAATGCCTCTAACAGATCGGCGTGTTTGTCAGGCAAATTCGATGTGCCAAAGCGGCCACAGACGACTCGCAAGGATGGACCAAACCGCAGCCACAAGCGATCTACAGTTTCGGCCATAATCGACGCGTCGGCACATCGGTAAATTTCAGAATGAAACCGATAGTTCTGGGTCAAGTATTCGCCAATATCGCCGCGCAAGATGGCCGTGTTCAGAGCGCTATCAATTTGCTTAAGTGACTCGAGCACATCGTTAGTCATGAGGGCCGTCGCCCGTTTGGCAAGCTCGGTTTCCAAAGATTTTCGCATAAATCCAAGCTCTTCCACGTCTTTTGCCGATAAAACCGGCACTGAAACGCGACGGTTGCCTTGATGGTCCAACGCACCTTCGGCAATCAGGCGGCGCAATGCCTCGCGCACCGGAGTCATACCTGCATCCAATGCCGTGGTCAGCCCTTGGATCGTTACGGGCTGTCCCGGTGCCAGATCACCAAACAGGATTTGGCTGCGCAGTTGCTGATAGACGTGCTGATGCGCCGGTATTCGTGCATCGGCCATGTGAATTGGTGCCGGTGGAGTCTGTGCGTCGGAACGTATCATTTATTGTGCCCAAAAACTGTTCAGCAAGAGTTGCTTGCTCTACCTAGCTCTGCGTGAATTCATAAATCATCTTGCCGCGAGACGCAAAACTTGATCAAATTGATCAAAGGCATGGATCAACCAAGCCTATCTAACGGGAGCATACAATGAAATATCGCATTCTGGGCGGCGTTGCCGCAACTGCAATGATCGCCACATCGGCGCTGGGCGAAGAAGTGCGGGTCTATAACTGGTCCGACTACATCGACGAATCGTTGCTGGAAAAATTCGAAACTGAAACTGGAATTGACCTGATCTATGACGTCTTTGACAGCAACGAAGTGCTGGAAACCAAGATGCTGGCTGGTGGTTCCGGCTATGACGTCGTCGTGCCATCGGGCACTTTCTTGCAGCGTCAAATCTCGGCGGGTGCATTTCAGAAGTTGGACAAGTCCAAGCTTCCGAACATTGGCAACATGTGGGACGTCATCGATAACCGTGTGTCGAAATATGACCCCGGCAACGAGTACGCGATCAACTATATGTGGGGCACCACAGGTCTGGGTGTGAACATCAATAAGGTCAAAGAAGTCTTAGGCGATGATGCGCCCGTAGATTCGCTGGCGTTGGTGATGGACCCGGCGAACATGGAAAAGCTGGCTGAGTGTGGCGTTCAGTTCCTGGATGCACCAGCCGAAATGATCCCGGCCGCGCTCAAGTACATCGGTGAAGACCCCGATGCACAAGACCCTGAAATCATCGCAAAAGCTGAGCCAGTGTTGACCGCAATTGCACCGTTTGTGCAAAAATTCCACAGCTCGGAATATATCAATGCACTGGCCAACGGCGATATCTGTGTGGCCTTTGGGTGGTCGGGTGACATTTTGCAGGCACGCGATCGTGCAGCCGAAGCCGATAATGGCGTCGAGATCGAATATTACGCACCAAAAGAGGGTGCATTGATGTGGTTCGACAACATGGCGATTCCGGTGGATGCACCCAATCCGGAAGGTGCGCATACGTTCCTGAACTTCATCATGGACGCGCAGAACATGGCTGCGGCGTCGAACTACGTCTATTATGCGAACGGAAACAAGGCGAGCCAGGAGTTTCTAGTTGAGGACGTCATCGGGGATACAGCGATCTATCCTGATGAGGCTACACTTGAGAACCTCTATACAACGTCGCCCTATGCGCCCAAAGTCCAACG
>JAPKCR010000369.1 GCA_026421135.1 Sulfitobacter sp.
CCTATCAAGAGGGCACGGCGATCGGGCAAGGGGGGCAAGCACTCAACGGGACAGTACGGCAAAAGCTGGAACTGATGGCACGCCTAGATTTGACGAAAGTTAGTCACCTGACGACATCACTGGCCTATCGGAGCTTTCAACAAGAGTCAGTGAGCGGCAGTCGCGAAAGTTTTTTGCTGGATGCAGTCTATCACCTTGGTCGCCCGCTTGGGGCAGTCAAGATTAACCTTGGGTATGTGGCCACAGACGCGGGGCACCGTCTAGGCGGATCGGTAGAGCGCAATTACGAATTCCGAACTAGCGCGTTAATTGTCAGCGCTGGTGCAACTCGTGCGGCAAGCGGTGATAGATATCTTACTGGCCAATTCACTTATCAAATCGCACTTCCGCTGGGGGCGTTTGACGTGAGCCTTCAACGGGAGATCACAAGCAGCGACCAAGACGACACTGAACAGATCAGCACGGAAATTGGGATGCGTTATCTAATAAAGATGACGCCGCTGGACGGGTTTCAAGTCAGCATTGACTTGGCCAAGGCCAAGAATACCCTGACAGGGTTAGCCACGATAAACCGCGCTGTAGGATTCAGCTATGAGCGGGAATTGAACCGTGATGCAAATCTAAAAATTGGCCTGCGGCGACGTGATGTTCGCGATACCATCACAGGGGCGGGCCATTCAGATGAAATCTATCTGTCTTTGACCCGGAATTTTAACACGCACTACTGATCCATTTATTCGAACAAGCGCGCGTAGGCCGCTAAAAGCTGCGGCTCCGAATGCGCCCAGGAAAGCCTGTCTAGAACACGTTTCCGCCCCTCGTCACCCATCTGATCACGTATCGCCGGATCATCGATCAGCATTTGTATTTTAAGGGCAAAATCAACCGGATCATTTGGCTCCGCATAAAGCGACGCAGGCCCAGCTGATGCGCGTCCTTCGATCAGGTCAAACTGAACTACAGGTTTTCTCAAGGTCATGTATTCCATCACCTTGTTCATGGTGGAAATGTCGTTCATTGCGTTTTTCGGGTCAGGTGCGACACCGATATCAATAGCATTCAACGCATCCAAAAGATCTTGGCCATATAGCGCACCTGTAAAGGTGAAATGATCATTCAGGCTATGATCCGCTACGTCGCGGATCATGTCATTGCGCGCGGGCCCAAACCCGATGATCAGAAAATGAACGCTCGCCCCCAGTGTATTCACGAGGTGTTCAGCGGATTTTACGAGCAGATCCATACCCTCTTGCTGCCCGATGACCCCTACATATCCAATCAGGATTTCAGCCCCTTTTCGATAAGTGCGGTCGCCGTCTGCAGGTAGAAACTGGTCGATTTTTGGCGCTGACCGGACTGTAAAAACATTTTCAGGGGCCATCTTCCCACGTTTGATTGCGATGTTTCGAAAGCTGTCGTTAGTCGCCATCGACACATGAGCGATCGCAAACGTGATGCGTTCAAGCACACGCATCAAACCGTGGATCAAGCCACGCCTTCCGAATTTTGCTTCGAAGAGCTCAGGGCTGACATCATGATGGTCGAACATATAACGTACGCCAAGTCTGCGGTACCAGATCGCCAAAAGGAAAACCAAATCGGGCGGATTACAGCCCTGAATGGCGTCGAAACGGCGACTGTCCCAAACCTTTTTAGCAAGCGAGAACCACTGCCAGATGGCATGCCCGTATTCCTGAGCATAGGCGAACACGCCGGAATGGGCCTCGACGGGCTGAGGATACCGATAGATATGTACGCGGTCGATGATTTCGTATTCCAGATCCCATCCACGCCCCATCGGACAGATTACCGACACTTCGTAGCCTGCTCGTTCAAGGGTTGTAGCCTCAAGCCAGACGCGCCGATCCAAAGGGACCGGCAGGTTTTCGACGACGATCAGAATGTGGCGATTACGCTCAGGGATAGTCGTCATATGTCCAACGAGGCTGGGAAAAGATCTGTCTATGGGGGCTAGAAGAAATGAATTTTCGGTAAATGCGGGTTAAATTTTTCATTAACTGTCAGATTGAGACGTCAGTTTGACCGCAGGTTGCCGCGAAGCTGACACATCTTTTGGGTGATTTTTAGCAATGCTAAGCGCAACTTTTGTGCCGCCTCCCGAGAGGAACCCCATGCAACACAAAGACCTGCTAACGCCTAAAACACGTCTGGCACCCCTATGCGTCGCGGGGTTCACCGCAGCTTTTGTCCTTGTTGGTATTCTAGGAGGATGGGCTGCAACAGTTACGATAGGCGGTGCTGTAATTGCCAGCGGTCACGTCCAAGTAGCTGGAAAGCCAAAAACTGTTCAGACACTTGATGGGGGCGTGCTTTCGGAGATTTTGGTTCGTGATGGCGATTTTGTCTCGAAAGGGCAGGTCCTTGCCCGATTGGACCCGACACAATTGGAAATCAGCCTTGATCTCGCGCGTGCTCGACTGGCCGCCGCGCTAAGTCTGCGCGAACGGCTGGAGGCCGAGCGCACCCATGAGGGCCAGCTGGATTTTGACTATTCTGATATGAAGGTTTCGGTACATGATTTCGAGGCGGACATCCGCAAAGCCGAAGGCAGCCAGCGGGATATTTTTCATGCACGACTGTCAATGCGCTTGGGGGCGCGAAAACAATTGCGCGGCCGTCTTGCCGATCTGGACAGCCAGTCTCAAGGTGTCGTGGGGCAAATCAACGCGTTGGAGCAGCAACTACTTTTCCTAAGGCAGGACGCCGCCAGTATTTCCGCATTGCTGGACAAAGGGTTGTCGCGTCACGATCGGTTAACGGATGTGCTGCGCAAGCAGGCCGCACTACAAGGAAATTTGGCGCAGCGGCAATCTGAGCTGGCAGGCCTTGTCAATAAGCGCCGCGAGATTACAGAAATTGCAGAGCAGGAAGAGCTATCGAGCCATGAACATGTCGTCACAGAATTGCGTGATTTGTACGGCGAAATAGAAGAACTGACGTTCGGAATTGTCATGCTGCAAACCCAGTTGCAACAGATAGCGCTGCGCGCGCCTGCAAGCGGCATTATTCATGAGGTACAGATGACGACGATCGGCGGTGTGATCAGCCCGGGTCAGACGCTTTTGCAAGTTATACCACAAGATTCAGGCTTCGCATTCGAAGTTCGCGTGCCACCGCGCGATATAAATAAAGTTCGCAGGAAACAGCAGGCGCAGATTGTGTTAACTGCGTTGGATCCGCAGATAACACCGAAACTTGCTGGTCGAGTAGGTGCCGTATCGCCGCAAACCGTTGATGACCCACTTACCGGGAAGCCATTTTACAGGGTCGCATTGAACGTTTCACAAAAAGAGCTTTCGCGTTTGCCCCAATCTCAAAAGCTGGTCTCGGGTATGCCTCTTGAGGTGTTTCTGCAGACAGGCGAGAAAACAGTCCTTAGCTATTTGACCGAACCGTTGCTTGCGCAGCTTAGTTACGGGTTTCGGGAATAAAATTCAGCTTTCATGATCTGGCGTTAAAGAAAAATTTACCAAAAGACTGTCTTAAGGTGCGATGAATTATTCGCGCTCTCACCCTCTTGTTTCTGTCATTATCCCGCATCTGAATCAGAGCGCTGGATTGCTCCGGTGTCTGACTGCCCTTGAAGGGGGTCATCGACAGCCGGATGAAATCATAGTGGTCGATAATGGGTCTGCGCGCCCGCCGACGGACATTTGCGCGCAATTTGGAAAAGTTCGCCTTCTCCATCAGCCCGTTGCCGGTCCTGGCCTTGCGCGGAACCTT
>JAPKCR010000370.1 GCA_026421135.1 Sulfitobacter sp.
CAAGATGCTCAGGTCGCCTTGCGCCTTGACCTGATCGAGAATGCGGAAGCCCTGCCCGAGCTTTTTACGCCACGGTCTTAATTCCACTTGGAAAAAAATCCTCGCCGGAGGCATATAATATTTTCTACGACACGTCCCGCAACCGCCAACCGTCTTGGTGGGGCAAAAACGCTTCTACGCTGGCCTGCGCGACGACAATCACTTCGTCCCCGCTTGGCACATTCAGCCCGCCAAATACGGCACACACCTTTGCCCGGCCCCGTGGCAGCTTGGCCACCAATGCGTCAATATCCACCTTTGCGGGTTCCTGTACTGCCACAGTGACCTGCACGCGCATCGCATCATGGGCCAATTCCAGCACACCAAACAACGGCAAGGATGAATGCCGCAACGCGTCTTCAATCGCGCGGGCGCAGGCCTTGGTATAATCCATACCGTGCAAGTCATTGCCCATGCCCATCTCAATGATAATGCGCTGTTCAGACATCTGCCCGCTCCATATCAAAGGCCACGGACAGCGCCACATTCGCCATGATCGTGGGGTTGCCCTCGCCCTCGGGGCGCGGAATGTCCAACCCGCCGCGCTTTACGTTCACCGTGACATCACCGTAGGGAAACACGGCCCGCAGCACGTCGACATCCACTTGATCGGGCTGCTGCACGCCCACATCCAGCGTGATCTTCATCGCGGATTTGTCAAAGCCAAAAAGCTCGGCCAAATTGATCGAATTATGCCATAGCGCATCGCGTACGGCCCGTTCAGCAGCCTGCGTATAATCGGCACGGCGCAAAGATGACCCCATTCCGAATTCAACCATCAACGTCTGCATAAAATGCCCCTTCAGCTTGCCGGAAATACGAAGCAGCGATCGCGGCGGATCGTTAGCCACATGACTGCGCCGGGTTTCGGCAGAAACACGTTCGGTACCGTGGCGCGCAGGCTGCTGCCGTCATGGTCCATCACAAATTCAACAAGGCTTTCATTGCCCATAAACCGCGCCCGTGAAACGATTGCGCGCGCCGCTGTGCCGTCTGTTGCCGTTGGCAGTGGTCCCTTACCCGCCCGGTCGAAATCGATCCGGACATGCTGGGGGCGGAACACGATATCGACCTGCGTGCCGTCTGGCACACCCGGGGCAAGAAACCGACCGAAGGGTGTTCGCGCCAACGCACCTGATACTTCGGCCCGCAGCACATTCGCATCAGAGAAAAACGAGACCGCCGCACGGTCAATCGGCCGTGTATATACGTTGTAGGGCGCACCCTGTTGCACAATCTTACCGTCCCGCATCAAGGCGATCTCGTCTGCCATGCGCATCGCCTCTTCGGGTTCGTGCGTGACCAGCAAGACGGCTGTCCCTTCCTCCTTGAGGATACCAAGCGTTTCGTCCCTAATTTCATCGCGCAGACGGTTATCAAGGCCGGAAAAAGGCTCGTCCATCAGCATGATCTTGGGGCGCGGGGCAAGAGCGCGGGCCAGTGCAACGCGCTGTTGTTCCCCGCCCGACAATTGGTGGGGATAGCCGTCAATGAACCGCAACAGATCAACCCGCTCAAGCAGTTCTTCGATCCGCGCGCGGCGCTCTGCTTTGGTGCCCGTTTTCAGGCCGAATCCTACATTTCCAGCAACGCTAAGATGGGGGAACAGGGCAAAGTCCTGAAACATCAGGCCAATTTCGCGTCGCTCTGGCGGAATGCGGAAAACCGTGTCGCAGATCAGGTTGCCGTCCACATGAATTGTGCCGCTGTCTTGCATCTCGACGCCCGCGATCATCCGCAAGGTGGTGGACTTGCCGCAGCCCGAGGGCCCAAGCAGACAAGTCACCTGCCCCGGCATGATCTTGAGGCTGACGTCGTCGACCACAGCGCGGCCGCCGTAGGTGCGCTTGAGGTGTTTGATTTCAAGCCGAGGCTGGATTTCCGTCATGTGCTGCAGTCTTATCCGATCAATTCGCTCGGGTACGACCGCTATCAGCCCCGCCGCGCGCCCGCAAGCACCGCCGCAAAGCCTGCGACCAATACGACAACACAGATCACCAGCAACTGTTCGTATTTATGACCTTCCGGCAGGTTCGCCGCGAACAAGGGCCAAGCGCGGCCAAAATAGGCAACAGCACCTAACATCGCCGCGCCAAAGGCAACAAAGTAAGACCACTGCGCAATCTGGCGGCCCATCACCAGCCCCACGATCAAAACCGGTGTGAGGAACATCGATGCCGTGCCCGACACGGCAACCGCATCAAACAACGTTGCATTGCCCCACAAGGTCAGCGCGGCACCTGCGGCCATAAAGACCACCATCACAACGCGCCCACCGTTCAGGTTGCGGGGGGCCAGCTTCAATTCCTCGACCACCAGCCTTGCGGCGGATGACAGTGCGGAATCCAACGTGCTAAGGGCCGATACCAGCAATGAAATCATCAGCGCGCCAAACACCCAAGTTGGGAACATCTTGGCCCATGTGCCGATCAATTCACCCTCATATTCCGCGCCCGACAGGCTGGCCTGAATGCCAAAAAAGCCGAAACCGATGATGCACAGCGTCGATATCCAGAATGCATGAATAAAGGAGCGACGCGTCGTATCCTTGTCGGCGATAAAGCCGCGGTCCATCATCACTGGATCATGTGCAGGGTACGAGAACACCTGCAACAATGCGACCGCCAATAACACCCAGCCATTATAGCTGCCCGCCGTGCCCGACGCGGTAACAACAGCGCCCAAATTGAAACCGGGACTGGCGATCAGAAACACAAAGGCCACACCAAAAACGACCAGAAACACCATCATTTGCAGAACATCTGTCCGCAATGCCGCGCTCAATCCGCCCCAAGCAGAATAGGCAAGACCGACACCTGCAACGACCAGAATTGCAGTCGTGCCGCTGCCCGCCAAAACAGCATTAAAGATCAGCCCGACAACTAGCAGGTTGGCGAAGACTTCGGACAAAAGCCGAAGGGCAACTACTAGATTATAGGCACCATTGCCCGCTGCACCAAATCGCGCGCCAAGCCAGTCCTGAACCGACATTGACCCGCTCTCGCGCAGGCGGCCCACGATAAAGCCACCCGTCAGGAACGACCCGTAATAGGTTGCATAGGCCAAAGTACCTGCGATCCCGTAATAATAACCCAATATCGCCGCGTTCATCAGGGAACGCGCGAAAATCCATGTGGTGACTTGGCTTAACACAAGGGTCCAAAGACCAGGCGCTCGACCCGCAGGTGTGACGCCCCCAAAAAACCCTTCAATTGACGCGCGACGCGGTGCGACCAGCAGACTAGCCACGACAATAGCACCGAAAATGGCGATCAGGATGATTGGGTTCATACGGGGTTACCTTTGTTCAAGCTTGTGCCAAGACCTAGCCGAGGCTTTGGCCCCACACCATCTGGTCACACGCTGCATGTCGCAAACGTGATCAGTTGAAGCAATCGACGTTATCAAGGCGGCGCGGGCTTTCGAGTATGGCCCTCTCGCCGCCTTGGTGATGCTTACATCGTTAAATTAGTCGCTCCGCCGTCCAGAAGCAGGTTCTGACCCACGATGAAACCCGCATGTTGGGAGCAAAGAAACGCACAGGCTGCGCCGAATTCATGGCGGGTACCATAACGTCCCGCAGGTATTCCTTGCGCCCGCTCGGTCCGCGCTTCTTCCAGTGTAATGCCTTTTTGATTGACGACATTGCCGTCGAGCGCATCTGCACGGTCTGTCGCGTGGATGCCAGGCAGCAGGTTGTTG
>JAPKCR010000371.1 GCA_026421135.1 Sulfitobacter sp.
CTTTTAAAAAGTGAGGTCCCGGCACCGACCCATTCAGCCGACGCCGAGACACGCGATTGTCTTGCGGCACAGTCTTAGTTGTTGTCGTCGCCGTCAGCTTGGTCCTGATCCTTCATCATGCCATCGCGCATTTTTTGCATGCGCTCCATTTTTGCTGCGGGTGCCATCATTTCTTCGGATGTCACTGCACCGTCGCCGTCAGCATCCAGATGCTGGAACCGGTCCACCATCATTCCGCGCATCATCGTACTGTGAAGCGCTTCAAATTCGTCAATGGAAAGGCTGCCATCCCCGTCACTGTCATTCTCGGACAGCATGGTCTGCATCCGCGTGCGCATTTCTTCGGGCGTCACCTCGCCGTCACCATCTACGTCCATCATTTGCGTCATGTTTTCATGCATGCGCTGCATCATGCCCTGCATTTCAGACATATCGCCCATCATGCCAGCACCGCCGCCTTGCATCATCATTCCTTGCGCGTGCCCTTGCCCCGCTTTGCCACCATGGCCGTGATCGGAAGCTGCGAAAGCGGCTCCTCCAATTGCGGTTGTTGCCAGAACTGCTGCTACGATAATTGTATTGCGTGTCATTTTTATACCCTCATGTTTGGTTGCGATAGACTTCATATAGCAGTGCTAGACTCTCATGAAATGCCAGTGAAGCGGCCCTTTGTATCACTGTGTCGCAATCCCTCAGTCTGTTACAGTTCGTGACAAATCTCTTGGGGAAAGTGCCCCCTGTTTAAGGTAGTAAGAAAAGTATGACTGAGCAGCCTCATATCCTTGTGGTCGATGATCACCGCGAAATTCGCGATTCCGTCACCCGCTATCTGGAGAAGAACGGCATGCGTGCGACCGCAGCGCGCGATGCCGTCGACATGGATGCAAAGCTTGCGCATGGAAAATTCGATCTGATCGTGCTGGATGTCATGATGCCCGGAGAAGACGGGCTTTCGGTCTGCCGTCGTCTGTCGGCCAAAGGTGGTACTCCCATCCTGATGCTTACAGCCCTTGGCGAAGAGACGGATCGGATCGTCGGGCTCGAGATTGGCGCTGACGATTACCTCGCAAAACCGTTCAATCCACGCGAACTGATCGCCCGGATCAAGGCCATCCTGCGTCGGGCTTCCCGACCGGAATTTCATGCGGGTACCTTGTCTGGTCGCCGCATTGCATTCGCGCATTGGATTCTGGACACTGATAGACAGTTACTCACGGGGGAAGACGGCGAAGAAGTTGATTTGAGCGGAGCCGAGTTCAAGCTGCTCATTGTCTTGCTGGAGCGCCCTCGGCTCGTACTCAACCGCGATCAATTGCTCGACCTCACAGCCGGCCGGACAGCCGCGATCTTTGACCGGACGATCGACAATCAAATTAGCAGGTTGCGCCGCAAGATCGAACCCGACCCGACGCGCCCGCGACTTATAACGACAGTACGTGGCGGGGGTTATTGCTTGGCGGCCGACGTGGAAGAATTGAGCTGATGCCTCGCCTGTTCGACAGTCTGCGCGTGCAGCTGGTCCTTTTGATCATTGCTGCACTTGCCATAGCGCAGGCAGTCAGTCTTTGGCTCTTTGTGGATGAACGCAGCCTCGCCGTGCGCGCTGCACTCGGTTTTGAGGCTGCGGGCCGCGCGGCCAATGTGGCGCGTTTGATTGAGGAGGCCCCGGCAGGTTTGCAACCGGCCATTCTGCGTGCTGCCAATTCACCGCTTGTCCGCTTCGACCTGTCGGAGGTGCCGACCGTCAACCAGGACACGCATGCGGACAACGGTGTTGTCGAAACAAGAGTGCGCAGTCTGCTCGGTCAATCGAGAATTCGTGAAATCCGCGTAGAATTGCACAAAGTCGAACACGGCATAATGCCCATGCCGCATCTCACACCGGAAATGACCGAAATGCATCTGTCGATGATGCGTGGAGATCTGTCTGCGATCAAGATGCAGCTCTCGATCGCTTTGACCAATGGGCAGTGGCTGAACGTCGACACACGGTTTGAGCGTCCGCCCCTACAATGGCCTTGGGTATCGTTTATCAGTTTCGGGATGACTGCGGCCATCATCTTGGTGGCGGTTTGCTGGTTTCTACTGACCCGCTTGACGGGGCCACTTTTGCGGATATCCCAAGCCGCAGACCGGCTTGGGCGCGGCGAAGACGTAGAATCTCTACCACTAATTGGCCCCGGTGAAGTTCGGAGCCTAACCCGTGCGTTCAACCGGATGCAGGACAGGTTGACCCGCTTTATTGCGGACCGAACACAGTTGCTGGCAGCCTTAGGCCACGACCTACGCTCACCCCTAACTGCGCTGCGGGTGCGTGCCGAGATGGTTGAGGACGAAGAGTCTCGCGAAAGCTTGATCGCCTCCATAGAAGAAATGCAGGAAATGGTGGACGCTACCCTCGCCTTTGCGCGGGGCATGGCCAGTGCAGAAAGCTATGAGACCGTCGATCTAGGTACCTATCTTGCGCGTCTTCAGGCGGACATGATAGATAGCTTCACGCTGGAGGATGACGGTACAGTTATCGTGCGCCTGCGGCCCCGTTCGCTGCGACGTGCCCTGCGCAACATCATCGAGAATGCGCAGCGATATGGCGGAACAGCCAACGTGACCTTCGGGCGAGACGCCGATCACGTGTTCGTTATTGTAACTGACAATGGCCCTGGCATTCCGGACGCCGAACTGGAGCAGGTGTTCGAGCCGTTCTTTCGGCTCGAAAAGTCCCGCTCGCGCGTGACCGGCGGTACAGGGCTTGGCTTGTCGATCGCACGGACAATCATCCGTGCCCACGGCGGTGACGTAACCCTGTCGAACCGTACTGCAGGTGGCCTTGAAGCAACATTAACGCTGCCGCTCGAGGCTCAGTCCAAATAAGAGAAAAGGAAACACTATGAAACTTCAAATATTTATCACCACACCTTTGCTGCTCTGGTCCTTTGCAGGTCCGGTATTTGCCGATAGCGATCAGGGTTTGGGACGTATGTGGGCTGGCGGACACGGGATGTTCGGCGGTCTGATGATGATCGTGTTCTGGGGCCTGATCATCGGATTGATCGTGCTGGCCGTTCGTGGCTTTTCAGTTCGTTCCGATCTTGGCGTCGGCCCAAGCGCCACGGAGGTTCTCAAAGAACGTTATGCACGGGGAGAGATCGATGACGACGAATACGAGCGCCGGAAGGCAAAACTCGAAAGCTAAGAGCGGGAGGCTTATCTTGGGGTGTCGGAAGTGTGAATCCAAAGTACTGCACACTGCTTGACCTTCCAGGGGTGGAAGGTGGCAGAAACGTCCGTATGCGGTCATCAGGCATGGGAAACTGGGCTGATCGACCGCACGCCCACTTTGTACATCGGTATCGGCTCAGAGGATTTCACTCATATCGAAGCATGGCCACACAACTTGAATACAAAAAGAGCTGTCAATGCTTGAATAATGAGCAGGAGAAGAAAAATTGAAGCGTCGAACCTTTCTAACCGGTGGTCTAGCGGCGGGATCAGCACTTGCCGGGGGCAACTTCAGCTGCACACCCCCCCAAGTCACTTCCTAGTTATAACCTTTCAGAAGACTTGCTTCCCCAGATCGTCCCGATCATTCTGGGAATACTGCCGTACAAAGTTCATGTCGCACCTGATGAATTCGCGCTCTACTGGACCCTGCCAGAAGACCGGGCCATCCGCTACGTTGTCGGAATCGGCCGACCCGGACTCTATGAGGCTGGGGAATTCTATATCGGTG
>JAPKCR010000372.1 GCA_026421135.1 Sulfitobacter sp.
CGTATTTTAATAGAACCGGTACAACCAGTTCTTCTTCGTCTGTAAGGTGACGATTCAGCATCGGGCGAAATGCATCAAGCTGACGCTTCAGGTCGGCAGTCACGTCAATAAATCCCGCAGATGTTCCGCTGTGTTGCAAGACGCTATTGGCGCTGGCTGCCAGATCCGAGAGGATGCCATCCAAGCTTTGATGGTCCGCGTCTAAAATATCAAAACCCCGCCCAACACCTTTATCAAGTTTTGCCATTATGGGAAAATATTGCGCGTCCTCAATCTGATGGTGCCCGTGAAGTTCATTGATCAACATCCCGCCAAAGCGTTGCAGTTTGCGCTTGTAGAGATCTTGGGGCCCAAGCCCGTCGAGGGCTTCTTGGGCATCAGTGTCCAACTGGTCCAGCAAGCGACGAAACATCAGGTGCCGATCCAACCAAAAGGCGATGAGTTGTGAATAGTTAGGGTTCTGAATCCAACCTGCTCGGGGATACTCTTCGATCAGGGCGCGCAGTGCGTCTGGCAGGCCATCGCGCTTTGAAAGAAGCATATCTTCGGGAGTTGGCGAAATAGTCATGGATTTGTTGATAGCCGACACGGATCATCCCGTAAATTCTACAAATCCGAACAGATCACGCGCAGAACTAAAGATATCCTTCTGACCGAAAGCTTAACTCGGTCGATTTTCCAATGATGAGATGGTCGTGCAAAGTCATCCCAAGGGCCTGACAGGCCGCCAGAACCTGCTGTGTCATGTCGATGTCAGCATGTGACGGGGTTGGGTCGCCCGATGGGTGGTTATGCACCAAAATCAGGGCGCTGGCGTTCAGCTCAAGTGCTCGCTTCGCAACTTCCCTGGGGTAAACGGGTACATGGTCAACCGTCCCTTTTCCCTGTTCTTCATCTGCGATGATGACATTCTTGCGGTCAAGATACAGAACACGGAACTGTTCAGTTTCACGATGGGCCATCACCGTATGGCAATAATCCAGAAGCGCATCCCAACTGGATACGACGTGTTGTTGCATGATTTTGGATCGGGCCATCCGATGCGCTGCTGCCTCGAGTATTTTTAGCTCGACAATGACGGCGTCCCCGATGCCCGAGATATCGCGCAATCGTGCCTTTGGCGCGGTAATGACACGGTTAAAGTCGCCGAATTGATCCATCAGAGCGCGGGCAAGTGGTTTCACATCGCGGCGGGGAATGGCCCGGAACAAGACCAGCTCAAGCAGTTCGTAGTCCGGCAAGGGGTCGGCCCCCCCTTGCATAAAGCGCGCCCGCAGCCGTTGACGATGGTCGGCAATGTAAGAAGGCTGCTTACCCAAAGCAGGTGCGATATGCACGGCGTCATTCCCGAGAAACGGGAGCGCAGGATCAGCAAAGGAGGATGTGTTTTTCCGCATACCAGCAGCATCCGGTAGGGCTGGTTACGATAGCGTTAACTTTAACGATCAACCTGACGAAAAGCCGAGGCGGGGCAATTGCCCCACCTACTTGTTAGCCTTTCATCGATTCCCAAAAGGATTTGACCGAAGAAAAGAAGCTGCTTGATTCCGGATTGTTGTTCTCGGATTCCTTTTCAAACTCTTGCAGCAACTCTTTCTGGCGACTGGTCAGGTTTACTGGCGTCTCGACAGCCAGTTCGATGATCATATCGCCCGTACCACCGCCGCGCAGGGGGGGCATGCCCTTGTTGCGCAAGCGCATTTGACGGCCCGATTGGCTGCCTGACGGGATTTGAACGCGCCCGCGGCCACCATCAATGGTTGGGACCTCGATACTACCACCCAAGGCGGCTGTGCTCATTGATACGGGTACGCGGCAGAAAAGGTTCGGTCCGTCACGCTCAAACAACTCGTGATCTTGCACTTCGATAAAAATGTACAGATCACCTGACGGCCCGCCCCGCATGCCGGCTTCGCCTTCGCCAGCAAGGCGAATACGTGTGCCCGTTTCGACACCAGCAGGAATGTTCACGGACAGCGCGCGTTCTTTTTCAACTCGGCCTGCGCCTCGGCAAGAATTACAGGGATTTTTGACGATTTGACCCATACCCGAACAGGTCGGGCATGTGCGCTCAACCGTAAAGAAACCCTGCTGTGCACGCACCTTGCCCATGCCGGAACAGGTCGGACAGGTCGTGGGTTCCGCGCCGCCTTCAGCACCTGATCCATGACAGGAATCGCAGGCAATCGACGTCGGCACGTTGATTGATTTTTGCAAACCGGTAAAGGCGTCTTCGAGAGAGATGCCGAGGTTATACCGCAGGTCAGCACCGCGCGCGGCACGACGTCCGCCGCCCCCGCCACGCTGCCCCATAAAGTCGCCAAATAAATCGTCAAACACATCAGAAAATGCGGATGAAAAATCACCCTGCCCGCCGCCGCCGCCGAATCCGCCGGGGCGTTGGCCACCACCACCCATGCCACCTTCGAACGCTGCGTGACCGTAACGGTCATAGGCGGCCTTCTTGTCGGCGTTCTTTAGAACCTCGTAGGCTTCGTTTGCTTCTTTGAACTGGGCTTCGGCTTTGGGATTGTCTGCATTGCGGTCGGGGTGCAATTCTTTGGCTTTGGTACGGTAGCCCTTTTTGATCTCATCGGCAGATGCCCCTTTGGCGACACCAAGGATCTCGTAATAGTCACGTTTGGCCATGAATTAGCTCCTACGCTGGAACGTGACGGGCCGGCCCGGCAAGCGGACCGGCCCCATCAGTGGTTCCAATGTTACGCTTACGCGCGCTTGTTATCGTCCAGATCTTCGAAGTCGGCATCAACGATATCGTCATCGCCATGAGGTGCATCAGCTGCCTCGGCCACGTCTTCGTTGCTATCTTGTGCGGACTTATAAATAGCCTCGCCCAGTTTCATCGCTGCTTCTGTGACGTTCTGAATGCCCGACTTGATCTTTTCGACGTTGTCGGTTTCAAGCTCGTCGTTCAGGGCCGCGATGGCCAGTTCGATCGCTTCGACGGTGGTCGGATCAACCTTGTCAGAGTGCTCTTCCAGCGACTTTTCGGTCGAGTGGATCAGCGATTCCGCCTGGTTTTTCGCTTCGATCAGCGCGCGACGTTCTTTGTCAGCATCGGCGTTGTCTTCAGCGTCCTTTACCATCTTTTCGATGTCTGCATCGGACAAACCACCAGAGGCCTGGATCGTGATCTTTTGCTCCTTACCTGTGCCCTTGTCCAATGCGCCAACAGCAACGATACCGTTCGCGTCAATGTCAAAGGTCACTTCGATCTGAGGCATGCCGCGCGGTGCTGGCGGGATGCTTTCCAGGTTAAAGGCACCAAGGATTTTATTGTCCGAAGCCATTTCGCGTTCGCCTTGGAACACGCGGATGGTCACAGCATTCTGGTTGTCTTCGGCCGTCGAAAAGACCTGAGATTTTTTCGTTGGGATCGTGGTGTTACGATCGATCAGACGGGTAAATACGCCGCCCAAAGTTTCGATACCCAGCGACAAAGGTGTAACGTCAAGCAGAACAACGTCTTTCACGTCACCTTGCAGAACGCCCGCCTGAATTGCCGCACCCATGGCAACCACCTCGTCAGGGTTCACACCCTTATGCGGCTCTTTGCCAAAGAATTTGGTTACTTCTTCGATGACGCGCGGCATGCGGGTCATACCGCCAACCAAAACAACTTCGTCGATGTCAGAGGCCGAGATACCAGCGTCCTTCAACGCGGCGGCACATGGCTTCATCGATGCTTTGATCAGGTCACCAACCAAC
>JAPKCR010000373.1 GCA_026421135.1 Sulfitobacter sp.
GCTTGGCTTAACCAACTCTGGAAGTCTGCGTGATCAAGCTCATTAACGTTGGCTGCGACGGGGCGCGCGCCGTCGCAAGCCACAGCCCAAAGCTGACGATGCTTCGACCCCGGCACCTGACGCAGGCGGTGACCAGACGGAAGCCGCAGAATAAACCAATTGAACTTTATGAAAATGGCCTCGCAAACTGCGGGGCCTTTTTCATTTCGCCGATCTAGGGGCTGGGCCCCGATGACTAGGGCTTCGCAAGCTCGCGGGCCAAGGCGCAGAACCCTTCAAGCGAGACTTGTTCGGCCCGCTCGGTTGGCTTTAGGCCTGCTGCGATCAGGCGATCCTCGATGTCGGGTGCCGCGGCTTTGAGCGCAGAGCGCAACATTTTGCGGCGCTGATTGAACGCCATAGCCACAACGCGGCTTAGCACAGCCGCATCAGCAGGAAAGCGCGGTTCTGCTAGGGCTGTCAGATGGACCACTGCAGACGACACCTTGGGTGGTGGGGTGAATGCCTCGGGGGGAAGGTTCATCACAATCCGCGCATCTGACCGCCATTGCGCAAGCAAGGCCAGACGCCCGTATGCTTTTGAGCCGGGCTTGGCCACGATCCGTTCAGCAACTTCGCGTTGGAACATCAAGGTCAAGCTTTCCCAGAACGGCGGCCACTCGGTTGGCGTCAGCCAGCGCACCAACAGCTCTGTGCCAACGTTGTAGGGCAGGTTTGCAGCGATACGGATTGGCGGTGTCAGATAAGCCAGCGGGTCGATTTCAAGGGCATCGCCTTCGATCACCGTCAGCCGGTTGGGATAGGCTTGGGCAATCTCGTTCAAGGCCGGCAGACAGCGTTTGTCTTTCTCAATGGCCAGCACGTGCCGCGCCCCTTCGGCCAGCAAGCCACGGGTCAGACCACCGGGACCTGGACCGATTTCAAACACATCGCAGCCTGACATATCCCCCGCCTGCCGCGCGATTTTGGCAGTGAGGTTCAGATCAAGCAGAAAGTTCTGCCCAAGCGACTTTCGCGCTTTGAGGTCATGTGTGTTGATGACATCGCGCAGGGGCGGCAAGCTATCGATTGTGGTCATAGTGCACTTTTGCCTTCGGCGAGGATATTTAAGAGCCGGAGAAGCATCAGGACGCCGCCATTTTATAGGCAAGGCGAATGGCTTCGACCATGCTCGTGGGGTTTGCAATGCCTTTGCCTGCAATGTCAAAGGCCGTCCCGTGGTCGGGCGATGTCCGGATAAAGGGCAGGCCCAAGGTTACATTCACACCGCGGTCGAAATCGAGTGTTTTAATCGGGATCAACGCCTGGTCATGATACATTGCAATTGCCGCATCATAGCGGGCGCGTGCTGCTGCGTGGAACATCGTATCGGCAGGCAAGGGGCCCATCAGATCAAAGCCTTCGCCTTGCATAGTAGTGATCAGATCTGCCATCCAATCGATCTCCTGACGCCCCATTGTGCCGCCTTCGCCTGCGTGTGGGTTCAAACCTGCGATGGCAATCTTAGGCTGGGCAATGCCGAATTGGTTTTTCAGACCCGCAGCAGTGATTTCGATTACACGGCGCAGGTGGGACGGTGTCAGCACATGCGGGACTTGATCCAGCGCGATATGAATTGTTGCAGGGACGACGCGCAGTTGATCCGACGCCAGCATCATCACCACGTCATCGACACCAGCAAGTGCAGCAAGGTATTCGGTGTGGCCCGGATAGGCAAAATTTGCCCCGTCTTTCAGGGCCTTTTTGTGAATCGGTGCCGTGGTCAACGCACAGGCAAGACCCGCGCGCACCAGATCGACACCCTGTGCAATCACATCAATCACGCCTTGGGCATTAGCAGGGTCAGCCTTCCCCGGAGTAGCGGGTGCAGGGAAGGGATGGGCAAGAACGGGCAGGGCGTCTGCCCCGACATCCAATGCCTGATCGCAATGTTCAATTACGCGGTGAGGGATATCAGAGGGCAAATGGCGCGGATCACCCAGCCAGACCATCGGGACTTCACCAGCGAGCACAGCCCACGCGCGTGCTGCGACCTCTGGCCCGATGCCTGCCGGCTCTCCGCAAGAGATGACGACAGGCCGCGCTGGCAGGATCATTTGCGAACGATGCGTGCGTCGGCTTTCAACTGCGCAAGCAGCTGATCCGCATAGCCCACAAGACGTTCCTGCCGCAGGGCATTGATCACGTCATCACGGCTTGCTTCTTGGTTGGCGGCAGCGGTGCGGCCACACATCATCAAAAACATCAGCGTTTGGCCGTTGGACCGGGTGAGGGCGGTCGACACTTCGCCCGGGTCCAGTTTGGACAGCTCTATCCCGATATCTTGTGGGATCTCTGCTGGCGTTTTGGTGACCCGGTCAAGAACTTCAGCGGGCTGCCCCTTGGCTTCGCCGTAAAGGTCGTTGCAATTGTCAACGCGGGCGCGAATTTTTGCTGCCTGCGCCAATGTTTCAGGGCTCCGGCCACCGGCCAGATAATAGGCCGCGTATTCAATCGCGGAATAGCTGGTTGTTGCCGCGCTGGTTTCCTGAATGTCACGCAACTGGAACAGGGCAACCGCGTTCGGGATCGGCAGCGGTGCTGTCACCTGACCTGGCGCAAGCGCGAGGATCAAAGGTTGCAGGCTGGGTGGCAGCGCTGACAGATCTTGCCAATCCAGACGGCCACCACGGCCACGCGATGCGGTTGCAGAATACTGACTGGCATAGTTCGAAAATTCGGAGACCGAACGTGTTTGAGATATTTGCTCAGCCAGAGCATTCACGCGGGCTGCGTTTTGAGGCGGGGCCGGAATGATGATTTCCGACACCAGCACCCGCACACCACTGCCATTGGACGACCCAAGTGCGCGGTTGATTTCAGCATCGGTGATCTGGACGCGCGACGCATAGCGGGCCCGAACCAATTCACGCCAGCCGATTGAATTCACGACAAAGTCGCGAAATGTCTCGCGCGATACGCCGGCCTGACCAAGCGCCGTGGTGAATTCAGCAGCCGTCAAATTCGCGCGACTTGCAAATTCCTCAAGGCTTCCGCTGATCCCTTCGGGGGTCAGTTCAATCCCTGCATCTGCCACCGCTTCGTTGCGCAGACGTTCGTCGATCAAGGCATCGATCGCGCCTTCGCGGGTGGCCCCCGGCGCGTTTAGCAGTTGCAAGAACCGCTGGCGCTGCTGAACTTCGTATTCCGTCACAACGGATTGGTTCACCTTGGCCACCGGCGCATAGAGGCCCTGTGCCAGTGCGGGGGCGGCCGTCATGAAGGCAAGGCCGACAATTGCCACACTGCGTGTCAGACGGTTCAGGTTCATCTTAGTTACATCCCACATGATCGAACAAATCTTTCTTTTCCGTTGGAGGCCGCAAAGCCCCGCAGGCCGATGTTAAACCCGATATCTGTCGAGGGCTCAACACTTGTTGATGAGGTATAGCGCCGGCGGACCGAAAGGTCGACGCTGACGCATTCGTTGTTATAGGTCAGGCCCAATCCGGCCGTCGCCGCACGGTTTCTTTCCACGTCATAGCGCACATCGGCGCTGGCCGTCCAATGTTTGCGAAAATCATAGGTACCATCTAGGGAAACCTCGGAAACGGGCTGGGGACGGGCCTCGGCCAAATCTGTTTCAAGCCAGACATAAGTGCCCCCAATGGTGGTGTTCTTGAATGCCCAATCGCCACGCAATTCGGCCTTAGAAACCTCAAAGTCAGTATCGACCAGAGTGCGCGCCG
>JAPKCR010000374.1 GCA_026421135.1 Sulfitobacter sp.
CGAAAGCACTGGCCATATATGGCATGCCGACACCTAGGATCGTATCGAACAGCCCAAGGCGCGAGATCATGGCGTAGTTTTCAACGATCAGGACTTCGGGCAGAATAAAGAGCTGCATTAGCACCAGAATGAAGACGTAGTCTTTGCCCGGGAACTGCAACTGCGCAAAGGCGAAGCCCGCCAAGGTAGTCAGTACGAACTGCCCGATCAGGATCACCGTCACCAACATGAAGGTGTTGATGAAATATTTCAGCCACGGGGCACCGGCCCAAGCGACGCGAAAGTTTTCCAACGTCCAAGGTGAGAACAGGTTCAGGTTGACGGCATCCGACGTGGAGTGTGTCGCGGCCCAGAAGGCGAAGACCAGCGGCGAGATCCAAATGATCGCCAGAAGGATCGCGCCGAAGCTGTCCATGAATTTGGTCAGGCTCTTCATTGGTAATGCGTCCTCTTGTCAAGGTAGAGGAACTGAACGGCCGCTACGACCCCTAACACCGCGATCACCATCACCGTCATGGCCGCCGCACTTGGGGCGTCAAAGAAGGCAAAGGCCATCTCATAGATATAGTAGAGGATAAGTTTGGAGGCGTCAGAAGGGCCGCCTTTGGTCAGGATGAACAGGTGGTCGATCAGCTTGACCGAGTTGATCATGGCGTTCACGGCTATGAACAGTGTCGTGGGCATCAACAGGGGCAACACGATACGGCGCGTATAGGTCCAGCGGCTGGTACCTTCGATGTCGGCGGCTTCTTTGAGGTCCTCGGGGATCGTCTGCAACGCAGCGAGGTAGAAGATCATGAAGAACCCCGCTTCTTTCCAGATCGTCACGATGATGATGGCCCATAGCGCCGTTTCCGGCTGGCCCAGCCAATTGACGGAAGGCAGGCCAAACAGGCTGCCGATCTGGTCCAACACGCCTAGCCCGGGGGTGTAGAAGAACAGCCACAGGTTGGCGGCGGCGATCATTGGCAGAACGGTCGGCGTGAAATAGGCGGTGCGCACAAAGCCGCGCGCGCGGATCTTTCCATTCGCCCAAAGCGCCATCGACAGGGCGATAAAGATCGATACGGGGATTGTGACGCCCGCGTAGAGTAGATTGTTTTTCGCCACGAGCCAGAATGTCGGATCCGCGAAAAGCTCGGCGTAATTCTCAGTGCCGACGAACTCCGCCGGGTTCCGGCGGGTGCCGCGCGAAAACAGGCTCGACCACAGGGTCGCGATCGAGGGGTAAAAGGCGAAGAGCGTCAAAAGGACAGCGGCTGGGGACAGCAGAAGCCAGCCATAAATGGCCTGCCTGCGGCGTTCGAGGTTGGCATGGGCTGACATGGCGCGGCTCCGGGTTTTTGGGGAAGGGCGGGCCGACACGCAACGCGCATCGGCCCATCCGGATTTTTACTGGTAGTCGGCCAAAAGGCGCACAGCGGCGGCTTGTGCTTCGGCCAAGGCCTCAGCCGGCTCTTTTGCACCGGTCAATGCGGATTGGATCGCATTGTTCAAGCCATCACGCACACGGGCGGTCTCGAATGTCGAGAATTCGGCCACAGCGTTTTCCAGCTGGTTGCGCGCCACGAGGGCAGGCGGGAATTCGGCGGTATAAGCCTTAAGCGCCTCTGTCTCGTACGCAGCGGGGGATACACCCATGTAGCCTGTGGCAATCGACCATGCAGCCGCCTGTTCAGGTGACGTCATGAACTGCATCAGCTTGAGCGCTGCGGCACGTTCTTCTTCTGTCGTATCTTCGAACAGATAGAAGTTACCACCACCCGTTGGCGAACCCTTGCGGACATTGGCGGGCAATTCGGCAACGCCAAAGTCAAAGCTTGCGCCATTCTTCACCGCAGTCAGGTTGCCGGTAGAATGCCACATCATTGCGGTTTGCCCCTCAAGGAACGCTTGACGCAATGTGCCCCATTCTACGGTGCCGGTCGGCATGATGCCGTGCTCGGCCGAGAGGGATTTCCAGAATTCCAGTGTCTCTACGACCGTTGGATCGTCAAAGTATGTGGTCAGGCCATCACCGGACATCACTTCTTTGCCGTTCTGGATCGCAAGCGCTTGGAACATCCAGTAGGGGTAGCCGGTCGAGGGGATCATCAGACCATAGGTGTCGCCTTTGGTCAGGGCTTTGCCCATCTCGATCATCTCATCCCATGTCGTTGGCGGCGCTTCTGGGTCTAGGCCAGCTTCACGGAACAAGTCTTTGTTGTAATAGGCTACAATCGTGGACCGCTGAAACGGGATACCCCAGGTTTTGCCTTCGATCAGGCTGTTGGCCATCAGCGCCGGGTAAAAGCTGCCCAGCCATTCCTTGTCAGCGTCCGTCGTTGCGACGTCTTCAAACGGAATGATTAATTCCTGCTCGATCAGGTCGTAGGCGTCGATGGAGAACATCACTGCCAACTGTGCCGGCTCGCCAGATGCAAGCGCCGACAGGGCGCGCACACGGGTGTCATCGTAGTTGCCCGAGTAAATTGCGTTCACCTTGATGTCGGGGTTCGCGGTTTCAAAGTCGGCAACGATGCCGTCCACCACTTCGGTCAATGAACCCCCGACAGCAATCGGGTAGTACATCGTCAGTTCGGTTTCAGCACTCGCGGTTGCGGCAAGTCCTGCTGCCATCGCAGTGGCCAGCCCCAGTCCCGTTGTTGAAAATAGTTTCATGTGTTTCTCTCCCTTGGTTTTTTTTCGTTGTCGTATCGGCAGGTCGTTTTTTACCCAGCCAGTCGTTTGCCCGCTGCGTCAAAGACGTGCAGATTTGCGTCGCTAAAATTGATGTCGATCTCGTTGCCTTCGGCCATCAATGAAAGACCCGGCTTTAGTACGCAAAGCCCTACGGCATCTGCGTGATCCAGCCCTATCAAGGTCTCTGCACCCAGGAATTCGCTTTCGGTGACAACGCAGCGCATCCGACCTTCGCCTTTTGGCACTATCTGGATGTTCTCGGCTCTGATCCCGATGGTCTTGTCCTCTCCAAATCCGTCCAAAACAGACGATTGAAGCAATGCCATAGGCGGCGCGCCGACAAATTCGGCGACGAAGGTATTGTTGGGTCTGCTGTACAAATCCTCGGGCGAACCAACTTGTTGAATATGCCCGTCCTTCATCAGCACCACCGTGTCGGCCATGCTCATCGCTTCGGTCTGATCGTGGGTGACATAAACGACCGTGATGCCCAGATCCCGTTGCAGTTTCTTGATGTCCTTGCGCACGGCGTTGCGCAGTTTCGCATCAAGGTTTGACAGAGGTTCATCCATCAAACACAAGCGTTGCCCAGCCACGATGGCGCGGGCCAAAGCGACACGCTGTCGCTGACCGCCGGACAATTCGCCGGGCTTGCGATTTTCCAGCCCAAGCAGGCCGGTGATCTCTAGCGCACGATGCAACTTTTCCTGACGTTCCGCCTTTCCGACGCGACGGACTTTCAAGCCAAACACGACGTTTTCGGCAACGGATAGGTGCGGGAACAAAGCATAAGACTGAAACACCATCGAAAGGTTCCGGTCGGACGCAGCACTTGTGGTTACGTCCTTGCCATCAATCAGAATCCTACCTTCGTCTGGCAGCTCCAGTCCGGCTAACAGCCGCAGGGTCGTGGATTTCCCGCACCCCGATGGCCCCAAAAGCGCAGTAAAGCTGCCCTCGGGGATATCGAGTGTGATACCTTCCACGCCCAATTGGCCATTCCAACGCTTTGCCACGCCGTCGAGCTTCACAAACGGT
>JAPKCR010000375.1 GCA_026421135.1 Sulfitobacter sp.
CCGGCGCATCTGATACCAGCGCCTTCGATCCAGAAAAATATTCGACACTGAATGGGTACGCTGCAGATATTGTCGAAATCGGTGACGAACTGGGTGTTCGCAACGGCATATTAGTTGGTCATTCTGTCAGCGCGATGATTGGCGCACTTGTAGCTGTGCAAAGACCCGAGATGTTCAGCACACTTGTGATGGTCGGTCCTTCTCCGCGCT
Organism: Sulfitobacter sp.; assembly: GCA_026421135.1. GTDB lineage: Bacteria > Pseudomonadota > Alphaproteobacteria > Rhodobacterales > Rhodobacteraceae > Sulfitobacter. The sequence continues at coordinate 211 of JAPKCR010000375.1, forward strand.
ACATTGATGACGGTGATTATGTGGGCGGGTTCAGCGCCGAAGACATCGAGGACCTTTTGACCTCGCTGAACGACAACCCCCTCGCATGGTCTGCCTCGATGGCTCCTGCGATCGTGGCCAATCCGGACCGACCCGAATTTGGTCAGGAATTAGCCGATAGTTTTTGCAAGCTCGACCCGGCAATCGCGAACGTATTTGCCCGCGCTACTTTTAAATCGGACAACCGGGCAGATTTGCCGAAAGTTACTGCAAAAACCTTGATACTACAGTGCCGGAACGACATCATTGCCTTGGAACAGGTAGGCGAATATGTCCACAACAACATCCGCGGGAGCAAGCTCGTTTTGCTGGATGCCTCGGGCCATTGCCCGCACCTCACGGCACCCGAACAAGTCACCGACGCTATACGCGACTTTGTTTGATGTCGAGCAATGCAAAACTGTCACCATCGTCACAGAGGTTCGATAATGCCCCCTGCGGCTATCTCGTGTTTGATGACAGCGGAAATATTCTCGAAACAAACAGCAGGCTAAGAGAATGGCTCGGGAAGTCTGCTTCTGAACTAAGCACGTTGCACATGATACATGTGTTCAGCGGCGGCAGCCGGATTGTTTATGAAACCAGCATCGCGCCGCTGCTGTCTCTCAAAGGGGTGGTAGAAGGTGCCAGTCTCGATCTTCTTTCGAAAGATGGTGGAAAAATCCCTGTAATTCTGAGCGCTGAAACCAGCGGCACAGGATCGACGCGCGCTACCACCCTTGTCTTTTTGCTGGCAGATGCGCGGCGCAAGTTTGAGCATGACCTGGCCACAGCGCGTGCAGAGGCAGAAGCCCAGTTGTCGATTACGCAGCGCGAGGGAGAGCTGCGTGAGCAATTCGTGGCAATTCTTGGCCATGATTTACGCAACCCGTTGGCTTCTATATCCTCTGCCGTCCGCATGCTATCGCGAGAGCCACTCAGCGACCGTGGCAGCGAAATTATCAAGCTGACGCAAGGCAGTGTTCAGCGCATGTCGCGGCTAATCGACAATGTGCTTGATTTTGCGCGCAATCGTTTAGGCGGTGGCATTGAATTGAATTTATCGGACGGGGCGAAGTTGGAGGCTGAGATCAGGCAGGTCGTGGATGAACTCCTCTCGGCGCAGCCAGACCGTGAAATTCTGATCGATATATCGAAAATGGCCACTGTTAAATGCGACGTGCCGCGTGTGGGGCAGCTTCTATCCAATCTTTTGGGAAATGCGCTGATATATGGTGATCCCAAACAAGCTATACACGTCGGCTTGGGAACTTCGCCCGACGGCGAAGTTGAACTCAGCGTCAGAAATGGCGGCGAGCCAATACCGCCCTCCGCCATGGGGCGACTGTTCGACCCGTTTGTTCGCAGCACAAACCATTCTGATCGGATGGGCTTGGGGCTCGGTCTCTATATTGCATCCGAGATCGCGAAGGCGCATGGCGGCACCCTCAATGTACATTCCAACGAGGAATGGACCAAATTTACATTGCGGATCCCCCAAGAAAGGGCCGAAAGCTGACCCTGTGGCGACACATTGCCTTTTGTCAAACTCGAAACGCTCAGTAGCATCGCTGCCCGGACGGCGCACCTCGTTCCGGAGGCCGCAAGTCAAGGCTACTCCTAAAGCGACGGTTTCATGACTACGTGATAGACCGACACTTGCGACACTAGCCAACTGCCCGAAATGAGGCTGAGCACGTTATCGACCGCTACGGGCGTAGTTATCGATCACAGGGCGGTGGATAACGTCCTGAAGAAGCTGCGCTTGGTGTTAATTAAGGCCAAAAACAATCCGATACTCTTTAAAGTGAGTATAACTCCGTTTATGTGCTATTATTATGAATTGTACTAATTTTAAACACAGGATTACTGTCGGTGTTGAGCAGGCGTACTTGTATAGCCTGTGCCTTGAATTGGAATGGTGCTGCCTAAGCACCGGATAAAAAGGAACATACGATGGAACTTAAGTCTTATCTTGGTGCTGCACTTCTAGCAGCGTTCACTGTTTCACCTGTGCTGGCCGCAGGCACAACGCAAGACATCAAACCAGCAGATCAGGTCGGCGGTAAGCGCCTAGGCGAGCTGAGCTGCAAAATTGATGGTGGTTGGGGTCTGTTGTTGGGTTCCAGCAAAGCCGCTACCTGCGATTTCAAGAAAGTAGACGGCACAACAGAAATCTATACAGGCAAGCTGAGCAAGCTTGGGATCGACATCGGGAAAACCGAAGACGCATACATGACATGGGCGGTCTTCTCGCGTGTTGATGTTGAGCCTGGTCCAGAAGCTCTGCTTGGCAGCTACTCAGGTATTTCCGCTGAAGCCTCGTTGGGTATTGGCCTTGGTGCTAACGCTTTGATCGGCGGCAATGGCAAGAATATTGGCTTGCAGCCACTCGCGATTCAAGGCAACTCTGGCCTGAACGTAGCTGTGGGCTTGGCTTCATTGAGCCTGGAAGCAACTACCAACTAAGGGGACGAACATGCTGCTACAATTCATTTCGCGTCAGAAGACGCATATCGCTACACTGCCATTATCTGGCATACGGGCTGGTTCCGCTATGATTGTAGCAGCCACTGTAGCAGCAGGCGTTACCTTGCCTGCTGCTGCTTTAGCCGGTGATCGCATTATTGGTTTTGATGTTGGTCTTGGAGCTCAATACGCACCTGAGTACGAAGGATCCGGCGACTACACCGTTTCTCCGAGCGGAACCTTTTCCTTGAAACAGCTTCAATTTGGATCCCTAAATTTCGATGGTACCGGGGAAAGCACGGGCTTTTCGATAAGCCCATCGCTGCGCTACATCGCAAAGCGGGAGAGCAGTGATTTCCCAGAGTTGGCAGGGATTCCTGACAATGATCTGGCCATAGAACTTGGATTTCGTGCCAGCTATGACTGGGAGGGCTACGGCGTCTTTGGTCAAGTGCGCAAAGGTGTCACTGGGCATCACGGCTTGGCCGGTGAAGTTGGCGCAGATGTGAAATTTGACCTGTCTGATAAAACTTCCCTCAGCTTTGGTCCACGCGTTGCTTTCGGTGACGACAAATACATGAGCTATGCGTTCGATGTGCCAGCCACAGCGACGGCACTTGCTGCCTATGACGCCTCAGGCGGTATGAAATCATACGGCGCAGAGCTCAAGATCAGACATGAGTTGAACGACCGGACTTTCTTGGAAGGTTTGGTGGCCTGGGAACGCTATGATGGCGATGCGGCTATGTCGCCTATCGTGCAAGCGGGCGACCGTGATCAGGTCCGCATCGGTGTGAACTTGATCCGCCGGTTTCAACTCCGTTTCTAAGCGACTGCTGCTAAAGTCGTTACATCCGTTAGATACGTAAAAAAACTGGCGCACCGATTGGTGCGCCAGTTAAATTGTTTTTTGCAGGCTTTGCGGGGCCTGATTATTCAGCAGCAACTTTCTGAACCCCTTTTACAGCTAACTTTCCAGCGCCAACAACACCTTTAACGGCAGTTTTGGTGACAAAGCCAG
>JAPKCR010000376.1 GCA_026421135.1 Sulfitobacter sp.
TTGCGCCATCCGAACTGAGCGTGGTGGATGATAGCGAAAGCCATAGGGGGCATTCGGGCTTCCAAGAGGGGGGCGAAAGCCACTTTAACGTAAAAATCCGGACCGAAAAATTCAAGGGCATGAACCGGATTGCGCGGCATCGCGCGGTGCACGGGGCCTTGGGCCCTGAGCTGATTGGTCGCATCCATGCCTTGGCACTGGATCTCGACGTTTAGTCTTTTGCTGCGGGGGGCGTTGGGTCTGTCGGTGCCTCGCCCTCGTCAGGATCATCGTCGAGGGGCGATTTTTTCCGCCGTTGAGCCAATGTGCTGAGTACTTCAGGGGCGGCATCTAATTCTTTGGGGTTTTCCACACCGTTTTCACCGGCCATGAATCCCTCGTAGTCCTTGGGATTGCCAGCGGTTTCGGTTTGTTTGGCCTCAGGCGGGTCTTGATCGGGCGCGAAATCTTGCGGTGAGGGAAGCAATTCAGGGCTAAATGCATCTGCATCCCCTTCGCGCAAGCGACGGAAGATAAGCACATTGCGCCATTCCGTTGTCGAGCCTGTCAGGCCAACGCGCTCGATAGAAGGCAGGGTTTCAGCGCGCTGATATTCCCATCCATAGCCTGAAAGTCCATTCATAAGTTCTTGTAAAGAATGGGAAAAGCGGGCTTCGGCCCCTTTGACATTTTTGCCCTTCAGACCCTTTTTCGGGGCGGGTACGACTTTATATTCGTAACGGGGCATAGGCATCCTTTGACGTTGCTTGATCCGTCTTACCCCATCGTAAATCGTCGCACAATGTGGTCGGACTGCGGTTGCAGTGCCTTTTCGGGCGACGCTACTTTTTTAAGCCAATCTTACGTCCCGCGCGATCGGGATAGGGCAAAGTGCTGTGGGCTTGCTTCATTGCGTCAAGCTTGGTCAGGATCGTGTCTGGCATGGGTGCAACGCGGGGCCCTGATTGATCGACATGCAGGGTCAATGCCTCGCCGGTGGCGGCAAGCCAGCCATCGACATGGCGAAGCTCGGTAAAGCTGTGGAACCGCTTTTCGTCATAATCCAACAACTGAAAGGTGCAATACGTCTGCGCGCCTTCATGCAGCTCTCGGATATAGCAGATGTGAAATTCGGCCACGTATGTGGTGCAGCCCAGCTTTTGGTATTCTGGCCCAAAACCGATCTGCTCATAGGCGTCATCGACGGCATTATCCATCAGGACCGAATAATAGGCCATGTTTAAATGCCCGTTAAAATCGATCCATTCTGGTTTCACGATCCGAGGGGAAGAGCGGAAAGGAGTGTTCATCTATACGTCTTTCGAAAGAATTGGACAGCGGTTCGGGATACGCCGTTTTCTTTCAAAGAAAACGGGTCGGAATTTTTGAAAAATTCCGTTGCGCACCTTAGTCGTTCAGCTTTTTCGCCACGATTTCGTTGACGACCTTCGGATTGGCCTTGCCGCCCGTGGCCTTCATGGTTTGACCAACGAACCAACCGGCCAGCTTGGGATTCTCGCGGGCTTTGGCGACCTGATCGGGGTTGGCGGCAATAATCTTGTCCACGGCCGCTTCGATGGCGGTTGTGTCAGTGACCTGCTTCATGCCGCGTTCTTCGACGATCACGGCCGGATCGCCGCCTTCGGTATAAACGATCTCGAACAGATCTTTGGCGATCTTGCCAGAAATGGCATTGGACGCGATTAGATCAACCACGCCACCCAGTTGGGCAGGGGTAACGGGGCTTTCGTTGATCGTCTTTTCGTCCTTCTTGAGGCGGCCAAAAAGTTCATTGATTACCCAATTTGCAACCATTTTGCCATCGCGCCCTTGGGCTGTTTCTTCAAAATAGCTCGAGCTGTCGAGGTCTGCAGTCAGGACCGACGCATCATAGTCGCTTAGGCCAAAGTCATTGATAAAGCGTGCTTTCTTGGCGTCGGGCAATTCGGGCAGGGTTGCGTTGATGTCATCGACCCACGCCTGTTCGATCACCAAGGGCAGCAGATCGGGGTCTGGGAAATAGCGGTAGTCATGCGCTTCTTCCTTTGAGCGCATGGACCGGGTTTCCATCTTGTCCGGATCAAACAGCCGCGTTTCCTGCACGACTTCGCCGCCACCTTCGACGATGGCGATCTGGCGTTTGGCTTCCACATCTATCGCTTGCTGGATAAAGCGCATGGAGTTCATGTTCTTGATCTCGCAGCGGGTGCCCAGATGGCTGAAATCCTGAGTGGCTTGGTACTTCTCATACTGGCCGGGCAGGCAGATCGACACATTCACGTCAGCGCGCATGGCACCTGACTGCATGTCGCCGTTACATGTTCCCAAGTACCGCAGAATTTGGCGCAGTTTGGTCAGATAGGCGGCGGCCTCTTCGGGGCCGCGGATGTCGGGCTTGCTGACGATTTCCATCAGGGCGACGCCTGTGCGGTTCAAGTCAACGAATGACATGTTGGGGTCCATGTCGTGAATGGATTTACCCGCGTCCTGTTCAAGGTGGATGCGTTCGACGCGCACCAGACGTGCTGTATTGTCACCCATCTCAACCAGTACTTCGCCTTCGCCCACGATGGGGTGATAAAGTTGGGAGATTTGATAGCCTTGGGGCAAATCCGGATAGAAATAGTTTTTGCGGTCAAATGCGCTTTCCAGATTGATTTGCGCTTTAAGGCCCAAACCGGTGCGCACTGCTTGTTCAACACAGAATTCGTTGAGTGTTGGCAACATTCCTGGCATCGCGGCATCCACGAAGGACACGTTGCTGTTCGGCTCTGCGCCGAATTTGGTGGACGCGGACGAGAACAGTTTGGCGTTGGACAGCACCTGAGCGTGGACTTCCATCCCGATCACCAGTTCCCAGTCATGTTTGGCACCAGCAATAGTGCGCACTTTGGGGGTGTCATAAGTCAGGTCAAGCATCAGGGCACCTTTTGCGTCTTTGTAATTATGATTTCGTCATAAGACAGGGGACGGGGTGCTGCAAGAGGCGGCTTGGACCGGTCTGCAAACGCGACGCGCCGGACCGACAATAAAGCTGGCCCGACGCTAAATTAGATGGTGCATTGGGTGCGGCCCGGATGCGCTGCGTTAATAGGCGTGCGCCTGTGGTCCATTTTCCGTGAACACAATACGTTTTCCTGCAGCGATCTCTGCTTTGAACAGGCTTGCCATGATCCGCATGGCATCATCCTGACCCGCAGCCGCAAATTTGCGCGGTGACCGGATGCGCAGTGTATTGTCAAATCCATGGGCGGCGTGCGCCCAGATCATCGGGTGCAATTCGGTCAGATGTTCGCGCACGATCCATTCGGTACAGTCCGCTATCTGCGCACGGACCTGATCGGCTTCGTCGTTGCCGGTAAACCCCTGACCGATCGTGTTGGCGCAATAGGCCGCGAGAAGGTTTGCCGTATACGGGTTGGGATTGCGGGTCAGGATGTCACGCAGGCCATCGATGAAAAAGGGCAGGTCCAAATTGGCACAAGCCACATCATCGCAAGAAATCGCGTCAAATTGGACCCAAGTGTAACCACCAGCGCCCCAAATATGCTCGGTACGGGCTGCGGTGCGCCGCGCTTCAAGTTCAAGTTGGGCATAGCTGCCGAACCAGCGCGGCAAAAGATGGTTGCCCATCGCACGCATCGGACCCGGGTTGTGGGGGTTAAGATCTATCAAATGCTCGTATTTGTCGGCAACATGCTCCTTTGTGCCCACGGGCCCGCTGACTTGAG
>JAPKCR010000377.1 GCA_026421135.1 Sulfitobacter sp.
GGAACCACCCAAGACCTTGGATGCCGCAATTGCGGTCTTACCTCGGGCTGGAATCCCTATTTCTGGCGACCGTGTATACGAACGTTAGCATCGAAATTAGGGTCAGGATTGATCCAACCTTTGCCAACAATTCACCACGTTCTGTAATAGCGAGTACAATGCCAGGTACGATCAAAAGCAAACCAGATGTCGCAACGACGAAGTGAAATCGAGCCAGACCTGTATCTGCACTTGCGGGGACAAGGTGATAATAGAGACCAAACAGCGCCATCGTGACCCATCCGATTAGGTTTAGATGGGCGTGCACCGGGGCAAGTGTATGGTCTTCGCTGATCGACATTTCGATCCCCCAAATCATACCTAAACTCACGTAGATCGTCGCTGTGAAGAAAAACCAGAATGAAACGCCGCGCATAAGGTTACTCCTTTTCGGTCTAAACCGCTGCTGCCTAAGACAAGGGCGGACCTGTTAATTCAAGATGATACCGCAGCCCAATTTCTGCGATCTTGTCCATGTCCTCTGGGATACGTAACTGGTGCTTTGCCATTTCAGCAAAGAACCCTTCGAAATCGCCCGGTGTCATGATTGTCAGCATTCTGGCAGGCAAATCGCCGAGGACGCGGAAGGTGTGATCAGTACCACGCGGGATAAAAACGGTTGCTGCGGGTCCCAAAGTCCGAGACTCTCCTGCAAGCCAAAACAAGACTTCACCTGAGAGAATGTAGAATGTTTCATCCTCTTCATGATGGATGTGTCGCGGCGGGCCATATCCTGGCTGATCAACGCTTTCAAACATGCCAATCTTTCCATCGGTCTCGTCAGCGGTAAGCAAAATCTTATACCTTGTGCCGAGCCATTGGATGGTTTGGTCTGTGTTGTTTCTGGGCATTTTCGACGTCCTAAAACGAAGGAATGGTTGATCAAAATATACGTGAAGATCAAAAATTATTGAAATTGATTTAATATATATAATATATTGATTGCATGAATTTACTCACGTTTGATTTGAACCTTTTAAAAGTGCTCGATGCATTGCTGCACGAACAATCAACCGTGAAAGCTGGTGAACGGATAGGGCTGTCCCAACCGGCAATTTCATCGGCGCTGCGCCGACTTCGCGATGCTTTGGCTGATCCACTTTTTGTCCGGCAGGGCCAAAGAATTGTCCCTACCGAATATGCTGCCGGACTAGAGCTTCCACTCCGTCAAATTCTGGATCAAATTGACGGCCTTTTGTCAGACCACGGTGCGTTCGATCCCGCCATCGCGACACATAGCTTCAAGATCTCCGGGTCAGACTTCTTTGCCGAAATGTTGATGCCGCCTTTGGCCAAACTATTGACCGTACAGGCACCGCACATGCAGGTTCAACTCGTAGATTTTATACCCAATAGCTACGAGGAAACTCTTGAAAACCATTCTGTCGACATGGCGCTAGTACCGCAGAACACTCTACCCAATTGGGTTGATCATGTTCCGGCGTTTCGATCGCAATTTGTGATGATCGCTAGAAAGGATAATCCCCGGCTAAAGCGTGCACAGGTTCAGCCGGGCGACACAGTGCCAATGGACCTGTTTTGCGACTTGGGCCATATCGTCTTTTCGCCCGAGGGAAAATTGCATGCCATGGGGGACGCCGCACTTGCACGTTTGGGGCGTCAGCGCAGGGTCGTCATGACCATGCCCGTGTTTGGCGGCATCTGTAATGCGGTGGCGGACAGCGATCTGGTGGCGCTGCTTCCCGAACAAATGGCAAAAAAACTTGCCCCGCGGCTCGGGCTTTCGATTTACCGCGCACCTATGCCTTTGGCTCCTGCCCAAATCTGTCTTGTTTGGCACAAAAGAAACACAGGAAGTCCGGCACACCGATGGCTGAGGGATGTGATCATGGATCAACTTCGGCCGATTGATATGGCATAATGCTGTCGGCCCCAGCGGGGTTGGTTCCGCCCCTCATTGAGCAGCTCCTGATTGCCCGTCAAGCTTCCTACTCTGTAGGGCTGACTTGCGGGCGTTCGTCCGCACCAAGGCCATTCAAATTGGCCTGCAGGATATTTATGCCCACGCCTTCGGTGCCGTCGCCACAGGCGAGTTCGCTTGTGACCTTGTTGACGTCGATCCCAGCGGCTGTGAAGGTGAGCAGACGGCGCAGAAGGCGTCGTTGATCATCACCGCATAAAACGCCTGCTCGGTGCCTCCAACTAATTTCGGTCCCCGCCGCTTATGCCGATGTCTCTTCATCCCAGCGTGCCTGCATTTCCTCTGGCGTAATATCCTCGATTGTCTGCGAGAACATCCAGCGATGGCCGAATGGATCCTGTAGTGTCGCACTACGTTCCCCGAAGGACTGGTCCTTGGGTGCCCGCAAGAGCAGCGCGCCTGCGGCGACGGCGCGTTCCACATCGGCGTCAATGGTGTCGGTCGACAGGTGAAGCGTGACGGGGGAGCCACCTATCGTGGCCGGGCTGGCGGCCCCGAAGTCAGGATATTCATCGGAAAGCATGAACCGGTTGTCACCAAGCATGAGTTCGGCGTGTCCGACGCGGCCATCTCCGGGATCGACCATTCGAAAGACTTCTACGGCACCGAATGCTTTGCAATAGAACCCAATTGCGTGTTCGGCATCCTTGGCCACGAGATAAGGAACGAGCGCTTTGAACATCTGAGAATCTTTCAGTTGATTTACGGTTTTAATTACGTTACGACCCGTAACTAAATGAGTCAAGATATTCCCAAACCTCGCGGTCGCCCGCCAAGTAAGATCGCCAGACGCAAGGCTTTGGCGGCTGCCTACGACATTCTGATGGCAGATGGTTTCGGCCGCATCTCAATCGATGCAGTCGCCGCCCGTTCAGGCGTCAGCAAGCCGACGATCTATCGCAATTGGGCCAATGCCAGCGAAATTGCCATGGCCGCCCTCATGGAAGGTCATCCGGATTTGGCAGATCGCCAGCATGGAAGCCTGCATCATGAACTCAATCGGCAGATCAAGGATATTGTCCAAGCCTTTGCGACAACAAGAGGACGGCAGATCGCGCTTGCCCTCGCTGCGGCTGATCCCGACAGCGAAATGACCCGTGCGTTTCGCAACCGGATTGTCCTGTCGGGCCGAGAGGCGGGCCGGCAACTGCTTGAAGAAGCCGCTTTGCGCGGAGAAATTCAGGAGCCTTCGGACATTGAGGTCATGCTGGACATGATCTACGCGCCCATATTTTACCGCCTCCTCGTCGGTCATCTTCCCTTGGACACAGGGTTTGCCGAGGCGCTGGTGGCAAAAGCGGTCGCGATCCTGAACCCAGGAACGACTACATAAGCTCGTTTCTGGCGACACCTAGCGCGTTCCTCACGCTCCCCTGAGCGCAAAAGGAAGACTAAAATATCTCTGCTAGAAAAACAGTGGCGAAGTAGGTTGTAGCATAGCGCCGTATTCAGGCGCATCTCGGGAACTGGAATTCGGAATTTCGCAGCAATTCCTCGGCTCAGAAGCCGAACCTGCCGATATTAACAAGGCATACCGACAGTCTCGCCGCCACCGGACGCTGGCCAACCATGCGGCTTTCTGAAGGGCAACTGGCGAAAGCTACCATTCATGGCACTGCAAGATTTCGGCCGGTTTTTAATTCTTTGGGGTAGTCTGGCGTTTTAATGCATCCGCAAGCGCCGACCCCAACGCCCCTTCATTGGCGACAGCCGGCTTTGGTGCT
>JAPKCR010000378.1 GCA_026421135.1 Sulfitobacter sp.
CGGACCGCCGCGCCGCACACCAATGCCAAACCCAGCGAAGGGGGTCTAACGGGTCGCCTTACGTATAAAGCGACGGCACGCCCATCTGCGCGTGAATTTCATTTACCGCAGCAGCTTCCATCCCATAGCCTTTGGCCAGCTGATGCAGATATTGCGCCTCGTCTTGGGTATCAAGATCGATGGCCAATAGCGACATCGCATAGACCTGTGGGCCCATGCCGTCAGGGGTCTGCGCAACCAAACCGTCAACATCAACGGGCGCATCCATTCGGGCCTGCACGAATGCAGCTTCCTCGGCATCGACATCACCAAGGCGGTTTAGCAATTTCTCACGCTCCGCGTCATCAAATGTACCGTCTGATTTAGCAGCCTGAATCATGGCAGCAATCATCAGTGCCGCCAAAACTTCCTGATCTTGCGAAGGTTGGATCGCGGGTGTCGCATTGGCATCGAATTGTGAATTCAACACTGCACCGAAATCAGCCTCTTCGCGTTCGGGTTTGCCGCTGGTCGACCCACCAAGGCCCGCCAAAAGACCGCCAGCGCCCGCAGCACCGGCCAAACCACCCAGCAATCCGCCCAATCCACCACCAGATGCGCTGGACCCGCCAGCACCGCCCATTTGGTTCAACAGACCACCCAGCCCTCCGCCGGACGCGCTGGAACTGCCACCAAGTTGGTTCAGCAATCCGCCCAAACCGCCGCTTGACCCCGTGCTGCCGCCCATCAGGCCGCCAAGCATATCTTGCAAGCCGCCGCTGGACGCCCCCGCGGTACCTGCAGAGCCCCCCGTAAGGCCACCCAGCAACCCGCCAAGGCCACCACCGCTGCCCGCAGTTTGCGATCCGCCTTTGTTTTTCTTCATCATTGCGCTGGCACCTTTGGCCACGGCAACGCCGATCGCCACCTTTGCCAGTGTTTTCATCAAGCTCATTTCCAAACCCCCATTTGTAAATAATACACGGACTTTGTTAGAAATCGGCGCAATACACAACCATGTATAGAGTAGCGGCCCCTTGGCCGGCGGCTTTATGCGATTGACAAGCCATCGGCAACGCGGGTTTGTGAGGCATGGAACGGAAATCTCAGATAGATACATTCGGCGCGTTGGCCTTGATCGCCTTTGCTCTGAATTTGGCTTTTAATCAGGTGGTGATCAAAGTCACGAATGGCGGTTTTAATCCCGTGTTTGCGGCGGGGCTACGGTCACTGGGGGCCATTGTGATTTTGGTGATCTGGATGAAACTGCGCGGTGTCAGTTTCTCCTTTCCTCGCCCGACCTGGGGGTGGGCTGTAGTTTCGGGTTTGCTGTTCACCTTTGAATTCACCTGCCTTTTTATGGCGCTGGACACTACAACAGTCAGCCGCGCGTCAGTGATATTCTATTCCATGCCGGTCTGGCTGACGATTGCCGTGAATTTTCTGCTGCCAAATGAACGGCTGACCACGCTAAAGATCGTGGGTTTGGGGTTGGCAATGGCCGGTGTCGCTGTCGCCCTAAGTGATCGCAGCGGCGGGCATGTTAGCTGGATGGGCGATTTGCTGGCCCTGACCGCAGCGCTGTGTTGGGCTGGAATTGCCCTGCTGGTTCGGGTTACCCCGCTGGAAAAGGTGCCGCCTGCGCAGCAGCTGATGTGCCAGGTTGCGATCTCTGGGCCCATTCTGGTGCTGATCGCCCCGATGTTCGGCCCCCTGATCCGAGATGTTCAGATGATCCATCTGGCGGGCTTGGGGTTTCAGATCATTGCTGTCGCCAGCCTTGGGTTTCTGGCGTGGTTCTGGCTGATGTCGGTTTATCCGGCATCAGCTGTCGCATCGTTCAGTTTTTTGTCGCCGGTGTTTTCGGTTATCTTGGGGTGGCTGTTGCTGTCAGAGCAAGTCGCGGTCTCTGTATGGGCTGCGCTGGTTCTGGTCGCGCTCGGCATCTATCTGATCAACCGCAAACCGCGGAAACTTTAGCGATTACGTACCGCAAAATGTCGCTGGTACGATTTCCTGATCGGTCGGTGGGCGATGCAGATCGGGGTCAGTGGTTTCAAAAGGTTTAGCAAGCGCGGCCATCAACCGGTTGAACGGGGCCATATCGCCAGCGACAGCAGCTTGGATCATCTGCTCAATCCGGTGGTTGCGCGGGATGATCACAGGGTTTGCAGTCGCCATCACGGCTGCAGGATCGACCTCGGTCGCGATACGAGCCTGCCATCTGGCTTGCCATGCAGCAAAGGCATCCTGATCAACAAATTCATCGGCAGCATGATCGGTTCCCAAGGCACGGAACGCATTGGTGAAATCGGCACCGTCCTGCTGCATCAACGCCAGCAGGTCTTCGATCAGCGCTGTGTCGTCTGCCACAGCCTCCGCAATTCCGATTTTCGCCCCAAACCGTTTCAACCAAGCGGCCTCGATCTGGGCGGGCATAGCATGCACAATCTCGGTTGCCTCGGCGATGGCGGCATCCGCATCGTCCATCTGCTGAATCAGCGCTGTCGCAAGCTGCGCCATATTCCAAACCGCGATCTGCGGTTGGTTTGAAAACGCATAGCGCCCTTGTCGGTCAATGGAGCTGAACACGCGGTTGGCGTGAAACGCATCCATAAATGCGCAAGGGCCGTAATCAATCGTCTCGCCCGAGATTGAACAGTTATCGGTGTTCATGACCCCGTGGATAAAGCCCACGGACATCCACGCGGCGATCAAATTGGCCTGCGCTGCGCAAACGGCGCGCAGCAGTCCCATGGGGCCATCGGCCTGCGGATAGTGGCGTTTGATAGCATAGTCGGTAAGGATGCGCAGGTTTTCCACTTCGCCGCGATGGGCGAATACCTGAAACGTGCCGACGCGCAGGTGGCTGGCGGCAACGCGGGTCAGCACTGCGCTGGGCAGGGCGGTTTCGCGGTAGATGTCCTCGCCCGTGGCAACGACGGCCAATGCACGGGTGGTGGGGATGCCAAGGGCGTGCATCGCCTCGGACACCACGTACTCACGTAGAACTGGCCCCAGCCACGCGCGCCCGTCACCACCACGCGAATAAGGCGTTGGGCCAGATCCCTTGAGTTGGATATCGCGTCGAATACCATCACTGTCCACAACTTCGCCCAACAGGATCGCACGACCATCGCCAAGCTGCGGGTTGTAATTGCCAAACTGATGCCCCGCGTAAAGCTGTGCCAACGGGTCTGCGCCTTGCGGCAGTTCATTGCCGCCAAAGGCAAAGGCCAAATCATCGGGCTCGGCGTCGGCCAAACCAAGGGACTTGGCCAAGTCAGCGTTAAATGCCAGCAGTTTAGGATTAGCCACGGGGGTCGGGGCGATGCGGGTGTAAAAGCCTGCCGGCAACGCGGCATAACTGTTATCAAAGGGGGCGCTAAATGTCATGGATTAGATATAGGGGCCTGCGGCCCGCTTCGCCAGCCTGATCAGAGTATGCGCGTCATGAATATATGGTTTTCACGGGGGCGAAACCCTGCGCGCGCATAAAGCTTCTTGGCGATCTCGTTGGTTTTATCCACTTCAAGATGGACAGCCTTTACGCCGCCACTGGACAGGGCATTGGGCAGGGCCAACAGCGCCTCGGACGCAATCCCGCGGCCACGCACGCCTGGGCGGACATAGATTTCATCTACAATCGCGTCCATCCCGCCAAATTCGACGGACCAGCCAAACGAGATGATGACATAGCCGATAGG
>JAPKCR010000379.1 GCA_026421135.1 Sulfitobacter sp.
CGCATCCGCCGCATTGGTGATTAGGTTCACAAACACCTGCCCCAATCGCACCTCGCCCCCACGCACGTAAATCGGCGCATTGGGACGTTCAAACCGCACCTCTACGTCATCTTGATGCAACCGCGACTTGGTCAATTCAAGCGCACTGTCCAAGACCGCAATCACATCTGTCTTTACCAAACGCTCCGTTTCTTGACGGGCAAAGGCCCGCAAGTTTTTGATGATCCGCCCCATACGGCGGGCAAGGTCTGAAATCCGGACAAGGTTTTCAGTCGCCTTCTCTGGCTTATCCCGTTCCATAAATTGCACGCCATTTTCCGCAAAGGATCGGATCGCCATAAGCGGTTGGTTCAATTCGTGGCTGATCCCCGCACTCATCTGCCCCAAGGCGCTTAATTTGCTCACTTGCACCAAATCTGCCTGCGCTTGGGCCAAAGCAGTCTGCGCCTCTTCCCGCTCAAATGCCTCGCGCCGGAGTTGGGTGTTGGATTGTTCCAACTCTACCGTACGTTCTGCCACACGCGCCTCAAGCTGTGCGTTCGCCTGTGCCAAGGTCCGCCTCCGCTCTGTCGCCACAAACAAGAACGCACCAAACGCTAAGAATAACGCGGCCACGGCTGCGGCTTGCAACATTGCCAAACGACGGGCGGGACGCACATCCATCAAGACCTCGCCAATCATACCAACCACAGGCAGATCGCGGGTCAGATGCAACGCGTTTTGAGGTAAATAGGGGCCCCAACCCAATTGCCACACCTCGTGTCGCCCCTGTAAATAACTGTCAAACAGTGGGGCGTCTCCTGTTGGTGGGGCCAAACCGGCCTGCCCCAGCTGCCTACGCCAAAACACCAATTCGGATCGGTTCGAGATAAACACCTCGCCCGTCTTATCGGTAAATAGAACGGCTGGGTTGCCACCAACCCAATCCCATTCAATCGCGGCAATATTTACGGCCACCACCACAACCCCCAACACCTGCGAGGACTCCCCAAACACCGGTGCCGCATAATAAAACACCCGCTCGTTTTCGGGGCTGCGCACACCGTGGGTGCTGCCCAACGCGCCCTGCATCGCACGCTGTACATAGGCCGTGTGGCTTAGATCAATGCCCACTGGCCCTCGCGCCGACGACAAAACAAGGCCCTGCCCATCCACCAGCATAATATCCAGCGCTGCTGTTTTATCGGCAATTTCCAACAATAACGCACGCATCACGGCGTCTGTGCCGTTGGTGATCCCCGACGCCAAAGCAGGACGATCTGCGGTCAGCACAGCCAGTTCGCGGTAACGTTGCAGCTGGCCCGTCAACCGATCACTGGCGAGGGCCAAATCTGCTTCAGCCTGACGCGACAATTGATTTAATGCCTGCCCATAGCCATACCGCCAGACACCGGTTGCCACAGCAAGCACCAGTACCAAAAACGCCACTATTAGCGTCACACGATATAGAAATCCGCGTCTCATTGGCACTTCTTAGCAAAGCACCCCTTGCAAACACCAGCGCCACCGCGTTTTTGTGGCTTTATGATAAAACTCAACCAATCCCCGTCTGACCCCGCCTTTATCCAAAATCCCTATGCGTTCTACGCCAAGGCCCGCCGCGACACCCCCGTCGCGTATTGGGAGGATTACGGCATGTTGGCTGTTTTTGATCACGCCACAGTCCATGCACTGTTGCGTGACAAACGATTGGGCCGTGAAGTACCCACGGAACTGCGCAAGCCTATCCCCGACCACCTGCAAGCCTTTGATGCTATTGAACAACACTCAATGCTAGAAAAAGAAGGCGACACCCACCGCCGCCTGCGCGGTCTCGTTTTACGGGCCTTCACCTCGCGAAGGATTGCGGCCCTAAATGATGACATTGTGGAAATCTGCGCAGACTTGATCGCCACCTTTCCCAAAGGTGGTTTCGATTTGATCTCCGCTTATTGTACCCAACTCCCTGTGCGCGTGATCGCCCGCCTGTTGGGTGTGCCAGAAGAACACGGAGACGACCTATTGCGTTGGTCAAACGCGATGGTTGCAATGTACCAAGCCAACCGTAGCCGTGCGATTGAGGACGCAGCCAATTTAGCGGCCAGTGAATTCTCTGCATTTTTGCGTGCCTATATTGAAACGCGCCGCAATGATCCACGTGATGATCTGATCACCAATCTGATTGCCGCTGAAGAAGATGGCGTAAAACTTAGTACGGATGAATTGATCGGAACCTGCGTCTTACTTCTGAATGCAGGACACGAGGCAACGGTCCACAGCATGGGCAACGCCGTCAAAACCTTGCTTGAGCATAATACGCCTCAAAGCGCGCTGGCCGCAGATGCAATCGCAGACACGGCGGAAGAACTGCTGCGCTTTGATCCCCCGCTGCACATGTTCACCCGCTATGCGTACGAGGATATCGAGGTTGCAGGTATTCCTTTGAAAAAGGGCGATGAGGTCGCATTGGTTCTTGGGTCCGCAGGGCGCTGTGAAAAAGTCTGGGAGAATGCCAGCCAGTTTGCACCAAGCAAAAACAGCAAGTCCCACGTCGCCTTTGGTGGCGGCATCCACTTTTGTGTTGGGGCGCCCTTGGCACGCTTGGAAATGCAAATTGGCCTAAAGATGTTGTTCGACGCCTGCCCCGACCTGAAGTTGGCCCAAGCCCCTATTTATGCGGACAGCTACCATTTCCACAAACTCGAACAGCTCATCGTCACGCCCTAAAGCGGCAGCATTATTGTTGATTTGATTTCTTCCATCGACAGCAATGCTGTGACGTTGTGTACGCGGACTTCGCCAATCAACGCTTGGTAAAACACATCATAGGCGCGGGCGTTTTTGACGCGGACTTTTAGGATATAGTCGATATCGCCCGCCAATCGATGCGCCTCTTGCACCTCTGGGCGATCTTGTAATGCCTTTAAGAATGCGGCCTGCCAATCTGCCTCGTGTTCAGATGTGCGGATCAGAACGAAGAAGCACGCTTCAAACCCAAGCGCCTCTGCATCCAGATAAACTGTCTGCTGGCCGATCACGCCTGCCTCACGCAATTTGCGGATGCGATTCCATACAGGCGTCTTAGAACTGCCCACGGCCTTTGCAATTTCGTCCAAAGACTGGCTGGCATCGCGTTGCATCTCTGCCATAATTTTCCGGTCTACGTCATCAATACGGGCGTTCATTCGCTTCTCCCCTCTAAATGCGCACAGGCGTTCTACGCGATCTGCGTTTTAGAACAATCATCCTTATCTATGTCAAGCCATGGCGCTTTATCGGGAAAATTTCCTATATTGGAGACAGGAAACACGAGAAAAAGGCGACATCATGGATCATTTTCCTATCTTCTTGGCCACCGCAGGCCGCCGGATCGTGCTGTCAGGTGGTGGTGATGCTGCATTGGCCAAACTGCGCCTCTTGCTGAAGACGACCGCCAACCTGACGGTGTTCGCGCCTAATGCCGCGCCAGAGATCAAGAACTGGGCCACTTCGGGTAAGCTGACTTTGATCCCTCGCGCAATGGAACCCGGTGACACTATGTGCGCTGTCATCTTTTACGCAGCGGATGAAGATGCTGTGGAAGACAAACGCACGGCTGCCATCGCCAATGCAGACGGCGCATTGGTCAACATCGTCGCCAACCTAGAAGACAGCCAATTCATCTCCCCAGCAATCGTGGACCGTGATCCCG
>JAPKCR010000380.1 GCA_026421135.1 Sulfitobacter sp.
CACGTCCATCGACAGAATATAGACGCCGCCGTTGTTGTCCGGCGTGAAAGCGCCACGGATACGGCGTGCGCTGGCCTCGTCGGTAAATTCTACAATCGACTGTTTACCGGCATAGGCTTGGGTCAGCGCCGGGGTAATACTGTCGTGCGCCTGTGCACCTAGAATTTCGCGGATGGTGCGCCCGATCAATTCGGTCGGCCGCCCTGGCATCACAGCAGTCAGGCGGAGGTTGGAGTAGGTATATCGTCCCGCTGCGTCTACGTGTGCGATATGGGCAGGCATCATTTCAGTGGTCAGGCGGGTGCGCGCCTCTGACAGGGTCAACTGACGCTTGGCCTCTTCCAGGGCGCTGTTCATCGCGGCCAGTTCGCGGTTGGTCGCAGAGAGTTGTTCTGCGTGGGCAATCACTTGGCCAGACAGCGCATCCGACCGTGCGCGCAGCAACGCCTCTTGCTGCTTGGTGCGTGAAATATCGGTATAGACTGTGACCCAGCCACCTTGGGGCAGGGGCGATCCCTCGACCGAGATGGTGCGCCCGTTGGCGCGTGTCCGCTCCATGTAATGCGCCTCGAACGCACGCGCTTGAACGACACGCTCGGATACAAAGGCGTCAACATCGGCCACCTCACCATATTCACCGGCTTTTACCAAATGGTTGACAGTTTCCTGAAAGGTTGCTCCGGGTGTCACAAGCGCAGAGGGAAGGTTGAACATCTGCTGAAACGGCGCATTGCACAGCACCAACCGCAGATCAGCGTCATAGATCGTCAAAGCTTGGACAATTAGATTCAAACCGACGGCGGTCATCGCGCTTGTTTGCGTATCGTTAAGCTGCATTTGATCCCCCAATTGTCCCTAATGGCTATCACCATCGTCCGGGCTGCGCAAAGCCCACCAAAGAAAAATGGATCTTGTAACAATTCGAAAGGATTGAGAAATCATTAAGAATAAGTTGACGCTCAGGCTGTAATCAACATCATGGTACGACATCAGAATCGCACCAGCGATCGACCTGCCGATAAAGAGCAGGACTTGGGAGGAAGACATTTGGCTTACAAGCTTGTGAGCGCCGACGGACCGCAGTCCGTTCCGGCGCTATTGCATCGCAATGCAAAGCAATTCGCGAACGCCCCTGCGTACCGCGAAAAAGAATACGGTATCTGGCAAAGCTGGACCTGGTCGCAGACGCGCGACGAGATAGAAGCGCTTGCCCTTGGCTTGCTTGAGCTTGGTGCCAACGAAGGTGATTTCATCGCCATTATCGGCCGCAATCGCCCCTATTTGTATTGGGCGATGGTGGCGGCTGAAATGGTCGGCGCTGTGCCTGTGCCGCTGTACCAAGACGCCAACGCCGAAGAGATGGCTTATGTGCTGGACCACTGTGGCGCACGGTTTGTCGTGGCGGGTGATCAGGAACAGGTCGACAAGGTGCTCGAAGTCGAGGACCAGTTGACCCAGTTCGAGCGCATTATCTATCTTGATCCACGCGGATTGCGTAAATACGACCACAGCGCGTTGGACCAGTATTCTGCCGTACAGGAAATGGGCCGCAAGAACCGCGACAAGCACATCAAAGAGCTGGAATCGCGTCAGGCAAAGCTGACCTATGACAGCACCGGCGTGATGCTTTATACTTCTGGTACCACGGGCAAGCCCAAGGGCGTTGTTCTGAGCAACCGCAATATTATCGAAACCGCCAAGTCGTCATCTGAATTCGACAAGCTGCGCCAGTCCGATGATATTTTGGCTTACCTACCAATGGCTTGGGTCGGCGATTTCATCTTTTCTGTGGGTCAGGCGATGTGGACAGGGTTCTGCACCAACTGCCCAGAATCTGCGGATACGATGCATGTCGATCTGCGCGAAATCGGGCCGACATACTACTTCGCCCCGCCACGGGTGTTCGAAACACAACTGACCAGCGTGATGATCCGTATGGAGGACGCCAGCCGTTTCAAGAAATGGTTGTTCGATCGCTTTATGAAGGTCGCACGCAAGGTTGGCCCTGACATTCTGGATGGCAAACCCGTAGGTCTGATGGACCGGCTGAAATACGGTCTTGGCGAGTTGATGATCTATGGCCCGTTGAAAAATACGCTCGGTCTAAGCCGCGTGCGCGTGGGTTACACGGCAGGCGAAGCGATTGGCCCCGAGATTTTCGATTTTTACCGCTCGCTTGGGATAAACCTGAAGCAGTTGTACGGCCAAACCGAAGCGACCGTTTTCATTACTGCCCAGCCCGACGGCGAGGTGCGTAGTGACACGGTTGGTGTGACCTGCCCGGGTGTGGAATTGAAGATTGCCGAAAATGGCGAAGTGTTTTATCGCAGCCCCGGTGTCTTTGTTGAGTATTACAAGAACCCTGAAAGCACCGCAGACACCAAAGACGCTGAAGGCTGGGTCGCCACGGGCGACGCTGGCTTTATCGAAGAAAGCACAGGCCACCTGCGCATTATCGACCGTGCTAAAGACGTTGGCAAAATGGCCGACGGCAACCTTTTCGCGCCGAAATACGTTGAAAACAAGCTCAAGTTCTTTCCGAATATTCTTGAGGCGGTTGTGTTTGGAAATGGTCGAAATGCATGCACCGCGTTTATCAATATCGATCTGACGGCAGTGGGCAACTGGGCCGAACGGAACAACATCGGTTATGCCTCGTACCAAGAACTGGCGCGGCATCCGCAGGTGATGGACCAGATACAATCCCACGTCGAAGAGGTTAACGCGTCAATAGCTGAAGACGAGATGCTCTCGGGCTGTCAGGTGCACCGCTTTGTCGTGCTGCACAAAGAACTTGATGCCGATGATGGTGAACTGACCCGTACCCGCAAAGTACGCCGCAAGGTGATTGGTGAAAAGTTCGAAGACATCATCAATGCACTGTATGACGGGTCGCCGTCAGTCAGCACAGTCACGGAAGTGACCTATGAGGACGGGCGCAAGGGCTCTATTGCGGCAACATTGGAAGTCCGCGATGCCAAGGTATTCGCAGATAATCGCAAGAAGGCTGCGGCATGAGTATCATGAACGAAATGTTCGGGTGCATCGGGCGCGCAGTGAATTTTACGACCATTTTGGAAAAGGGTGTAGCATGAAGGATCAGGCTGACGGCTACGTCACAGCGGATGGTCGCCAAATCGGCCCGGTGGTGATGGAGATGAAAAACATCACCCTGCGGTTCGGCGGCGTAGAGGCGATCAAGGACATTTCACTGGATATTCGCGAAGGTGAAATCCGCGCAATCATCGGACCGAACGGCGCGGGGAAATCCTCGATGCTGAACGTGATCAGTGGGTTCTATGTCCCGCAGGATGGCGAAGTTTGGTATAAGGGCGCGCGCCGCGCACAGATGAAGCCGTTTCAGGTGGCCGAGCAAGGCATCGCGCGGACATTCCAGAACATCGCTTTGTTTGAAGGGATGACCGTTCTGGATAACGTTATGACTGGCCGTTTGACCCACATGGAAACCGGCCTGTTCTGGCAGTCCATCTGGAAAGGTAAAGCGGAGCGCGAAGAGACAGCGAACCGCGAAGTCGCCGAGAAAATCATCGATTTCCTTGAAATTCAGGCGATCCGCAAGACGCCGGTCTCGCGACTGTCATACGGTCTGAAGAAACGGGTCGAACTGGCCCGCGCACTGGCCGCCGAGCCTTCAATCTTGCTGTTGGAT
>JAPKCR010000381.1 GCA_026421135.1 Sulfitobacter sp.
CTTTGAGACGATCCTCGAGGTTATCCTTTTGGCTGCCATTATCGATGTTTGATTTCCGCCTTCGCCTAGCAGTGGATCCTTCGTGCAAACGCGGCATCGACATCAGCTACGAAAAGGTTCGGCCGTAGCATCCGTTCAGGGGCGGTTTAATATATAATCCGGCTGAATTCCTGATGCTGTAATCGGGGCATCAAGATCACTTCCTGAAAAGAATCCGTAGTCTGCAATCAATGCTGTTTTCAATCCTGCCGCCTGACCCCCCAGAATATCCGTGTGAAGGCTGTCTCCGACCATGACGATACGGTCTCGCGCAACGGTGCCAAGTTGCGCAAAGGCCAGATCAAAGATGTTGCCAAACGGTTTACCAAAAAATTGCAGCGTGATCCCGGTCTGATCCGCCAACCGGTGCGCATAGTGCCCCGGTTCAATCGAAAAGCCGCCTTCACGAGGGGCCACGATATCGGGGTTTCCGACATATACGGGGCGTGGGTGCGCCCTAAGCGAGGCTTCGAGCAGAGTTTGCCGCGTTTCTGTCCAGACGGCACTTCCCAGCAGCACAAACGCATCGACGTTATTGTAAGCGACAGCATCTTCGGCCAGATAGGTCATGTCGAAGGGCTCGATGTCCCCGCGTCCCAGACTTTCGGTCGCCATTAAACCCCACTTGAGAGGCGGTGCGTTGTGCAGAGCATGAAGCGTCGCTTTGCGGCTGGTGATGACATCCTCGGGCGCAAAGTCATAGCCAAGGCGCTTGTATTTCTCCATCAGGTTGGCGTGGGGAAAACCCGCGGCGTTTGACACGATCATCACCCGCTTTCCTGTTTTTTGGAGGTTTGCGACACGCTCGGGCACGCCCTTAATCGCAGTGTCACCGATATTTAGAACGCCAAAAGCATCCAGCAGGAATACGTCCATCTTATCGGCAAGCGCATCGAGGTTCGCGAGCCTTTCGCAAGCCCCTCCCGAGGTGGTTGTGGGTAGGCGGTGGCGCACACGCTCATAACTGTCAAAGGCTTGCGTGACATTCAAATGATTGCGCCCCGCACCTTGGCAGAGACCCATTCCGAGATAACAACAGCCGCCAGAATGACCAACAAGATTAACGAAACTTGTGGCCATGCCAGCACGTTCAGCGACGACGACAGTTGCAGGCCGATGCCGCCCGCACCCACCAAGCCCAACACAGTAGATTCGCGAATGTTGATATCCCAACGGAACACGGCGATGCCGGCGAATGCAGGAAGTATCTGCGGAACGATCCCGTAGGCCATGACCTGCCATCGGGAGGCACCCGTGGCCGTGATCGCTTCGACCTGCGTCTGGTCGATCTCTTCGATCGCTTCATAAAGCAACTTGGCGCAGAATCCGATGGACCGGATGGCAATTGCGATCACCCCGGCGAAAACGCCCGGCCCGATGATGGCGATCAGCAGCAACGCCCAGATCAACGAGTTGATTGAACGGGTCGAGACGATGATCAGCAGCGCGATGGGGCGGATGAAGAGGCGCGACGGTGTTGTATTCTGTGCCGCCAAAAAGGCGACCGGCACGGCAAGGATCAGTGAAAAGATTGTGCCTAGTGTGGCAATGTTCAGCGTGTCCCAGATCGGCTTTCCCAACTGGGTGATGTATTCCCAACGGGGTGGTGTTGCGCGGGTCCAGATGTCATCGGCAATGCGTGGTGCATCCCAAACGAAAAACCAAGTGGTCGAGGCCGAAATCTGTTGCCAGCAATAGGCAAAGATCGAAATGCCGATCAGCCACATCACCCAGTGGCCAAGGCTTTCGCTGCCCGTGCGGCGTTGCCAGATCTTTTGGCCTTTCAGGTCTTGTACAGGCATTATTGAACCCTCGCCCTGATCACGCCGGACAGATATTCCAAGGCCATTACGATTAGAATGATGATCAGCAAGATTGCCGCAGCGGTGTCGTATTCATAGCGATCAAATGCGGTGTTCAGCGTGGCACCGATACCGCCCGCGCCAACCAGACCAAGGATCGCGCTTTCGCGAAAGTTGATATCAAGCCGATAGATGCTGAGCCCGATCAGCCGCGGCATCACCTGCGGCTGCACCCCGTAATTGATCCATTGCGTCCACTTAGCACCCGATGCCTTAATCGCTTCGGCTTGCACCTTGTCCATGCTTTCGATGTCTTCTGCCAAGAGCTTGGACAAGAACCCGATGGTGGCAAAACTTAGCGTCAGGAAACCGGCCAAGGGGCCAAAGCCAAAGATCGCAACCAAGAGGATCGCCACGATGATTTCTTGCAAGGCGCGGCTGACGGCGATGATTGACCGGCAAATCAGATAGACAGGCAGCGGCGCGATATTGCGCGCAGCCCCCAAAGCAATCGGGATCGAAATGGCGATGCCCACCACAGACGACGCGATGGTCATGATGATACTTTCCACCATGCCTTCGTAAATGTCTGTGGATCGTGTGGTGAAATCTGGACTGGTAAAGGCCAGAACAAATTTCTTACCGCGCTCAAGCCCTTCGTACACGCGGGACCAGTTGACCTCGACCGTCATGTAGGCCGCAATCAGATAAGCCAAGAAGCCCAGCATCAGGACCCACCGAAGCCACGGCCGCTTGACGAATGACGGCTTGCGCCACGGCTTGCCGATCAGGATATCAAGCTCGCTCATTCTGCGGCCTCGATGTCATCCTCATCGACCGCGTCGATGGTCGCTTCCCAGTCTTCCTCGCCATAAATCGTGGTGAGGACGTCAGGTGTAAGCCCCTCTGGTGGGCCATCAAATTCGACGGCCCCAACCCGCAATCCGATGACGCGCTGCACAAACATCTGCGCCAAGGCAACATCATGGATGTTGATGATCGCAGCCAAGCCTCTTTCTTTGCACAATTCGCAAATCAGGCGCATGATTTGCCGCGATGTCTTGGGATCAAGCGATGCTGTGGGTTCATCCACGAGCAGCAGCGCAGGGTTCTGAATAAGTGCGCGGCAAATGCCGACACGCTGGCGTTGCCCGCCTGACAGCTCATCCGCGCGTTTGTCTGCCATATGGGCAAGGCCGACACGGTCCAGCAGACGGAACGCTTCGTCGACGTCAGATTGTGGAAAGCGGCGCAAAAAGCTGCGCCAAAATCCGACATAGCCTAAACGACCCGACAGGACGTTCTCCATCACGCTCAGGCGTTCGACCAAGGCGTATTCCTGAAAGATCATCCCCATGCGGCGGCGTTCACGACGAAGGTTGCCAGAAGACAAACCCGTCAGTTCAACATCGCCTAGATAGACCTTGCCAGAGCTTGGCTCGACCAGGCGGTTGATGCAGCGGATAAGGGTGGATTTACCAGCACCCGAGGGGCCGATCAACGCAAGCACCTGACCTTCTGGAACAACCAGATCAACCGACTTGAGGGCCTGATCGCCCGTTTTATATGTCTTAACAAGCTTCTCAAGCCGCAGCATGAAAGCACCCCCGCCTCAAATGTTATTGTTGGAAAAGGCGGGCCCGAAAGCCCGCCAATTCAGCCGTTACTCGCAGGCGTAGCTCACGCCATTTGCAGTATCGATCTTGCGGATCACATCCCAGAATTCCTTGTATGTCATCGGAAGGAATTGGCCTTCGTTCGATTTCTCGAATTCTGCCTGAAGCGACGTGCCTTCCCATTCAAAGTTGAAGAACGCA
>JAPKCR010000382.1 GCA_026421135.1 Sulfitobacter sp.
GTGGGAACACGGGACTGATGTCTGAGGCCCTCATTAACACCTGTGCGGGCGTTACTTCACGAATTATGGACCTGCCTGCCGTCTGCGCCCTCGGGCGCAAAAGACGCGATCTACCGGGGCTGGAGTTCATTCCTGCAGACGTCCGCAAAAAAGACTCTTTTGTTACTTTTGCTGGGTCTGTCGATGTGATTTTGTTTAAATCCGTACTGCATGACTGGCCTGCAAAAGATGTAACAGATATACTCACTCGCGCAATGGATATCTTGTCGCCGGGCGGGCGAATTATAATCTGCGAACGTGGCGCTTATGGACCAGAAGATGCCGCTATAATTAACGTTAAAACTCTTGCAAACTTGGTATTTGGACAATTTTATCGCGACCCCGAATTCTATCACGATATCATGGCAGTAAACGGCTTTTCGGTTGCCCGCAATTCCATCAAACTGGATATGATGTTTCATACCACAACAGGCACTTGCCCATGACTGCACAAATCATATCCGTCTCAGGGCCGCCGGGATCGGGCAAGTCGAAGCTGGTTGCAGGGCTCGCCCGCAAAATGGGTGGCACAATTGTTGCCTACGATGACTTTGAGATCATGACATCATGGTCACCAGAAAAGGTCATTTCATGGCTTGATGCAGGCGCACCGCTAGAGGCTACAATCGCGCCTAGGTTACAGGAGGAATTGCTATCACAAAATGGCTTAGTCTTCTTTGAAACCCCGTTCGGGCGGGCTTGCCCCGATACAGGCGGCTTGGTCACAACAGCAATTTGGCTAGAATGCCCGGATGACCTTGCTCTTGCCCGAAAAATTAGCGCTTTGGCATCTTATTACCGAGGAAATCAAGGTTTTGCAGACATGATTACTGGCTGGTTACAGGCCTATGAGGGCTTTACACGCCGTGCACTTTCTATGCAGCGCGAGAAAGTCAAACCAAAATCCGATGTAATGTTATCGGCAAATCAAAGCGTAGATTTAGTTTTGTCAAGTGCAATTTCTCACCTAAATGCGTTTAAATAATTTTTAAATTTACCTAATTCGCTTGCCAGAACGAATGAGGGGCCTCAAAGTAAAATTGTGGTACTTCGTTCATTTAAAAACTTTCTCCGCGTTATCATCAGGTACTCCCAGTTGCCTGTATTGTTATTATAACATTTTTCGAGATGAGGCGTCTCGGAACATCTTAAGGATTGACCCATGTCAATGCCATTTGATCGTCAGGCCGCTGGCGTTCTACCAAAGATCCCTCTCAACCGCCGTAGTCGTGCACGTTTGCGGCGCAACAACAGCGCTAGGTTTGACAAAATCAGGGAAGCCGCATGGCGCCTTATGCTCGACCCAATGGAGCAACGTGTGCTGCTCAGTGCAGATCCGATGTCCATCTCGGCGGTGGATTTTAAAGGAGAAAACGTAACAAATGATGTTATTGTGCGTTTCTTTGAAGATAAACAAAATGGAGACAGTACGCAAAAAGTCGGTATTCTGTGGTCCGGTGGAACAGAAGACATCACAGAGATCGGGGTTGACGGTGAATTTATCATCAACATGGGCAGCGGCAATGACAATGTTAGCGTGACCATGGAAGAGGTGAGCGAGGCGTTCACATTCTCGATCAACACCGAAGACGGCTACGACACTGTCACCTTTACCGACTTTGCAACCGGGTTCGTGGGGGACATGAACCTGACTGCAGAGCAGATCAACATCAACGCAAATCTTGGTGTGACGGACACCGAAGTGGGCAAAGTGACGTTGACTGCTGCCGATGACGTGACGGGCAGTTTCGAGTCTTCAAACACCGCTTCTGCCAATGTTCTCATCAACGCGAACATCATTTCGGACGGCGCTGTTTCTGTATCAGCGACGGCTGTCGCAAATGCCAGCCAGGCGTCCTATGTGGCATCGCTCAGCGGGTTTGACCTGACGGCGAATGCGACGGTCGCCGTCGGTGAAAACGTGAAAATTTCGGGCGAATCCGTCTCTTTGACAGCGGACACGCGGGTGGAAGTCAGCGTGACGGGTGACTATTTGCTCGATGCGATTGCGCTGACTGATATTGAGACCACAACAACCGTATCCCTCGGCGAAGGCGTGACCATCGACGCAGGCGCAGGCTTTGTTGATGGCGTCACTGGTGATCCATCTTTGCGCCTTTCCGCGATAACCGATACGGATGCGACGATTGACCTAAAGTCAGCTGCCAACTTCTTTAGTGGCGTGACAGACTACAACTTTACCGATGGTTTTGATCTGCTGATCTCGGACATTGATGTGATCCGCAACACCAGCGTTGAAATGAATGGCTCGTCCGGCAATGTCGTAACTTTGAATGCGCTGGGTCTGGCCGAGTTCACCGCCAAAAGCGATGGCACGATCAACAACCTGATCACATCTAACGTGGTGGGTGTCGCGACGACCGACTTCAAAGCCGACATCACCAACATTTTGGGCACACATCTGGCCAGCGAAACGCTGGGTATCTCGATGCAGGCCACCTCAATGACACAGACCGTCACCGAGGGTAAAATCGCGACCAATGAATCCCAAGACACAACAAGCACGGCTGTGTCATTGTCGGATTCTGTCGTCAATGCCGGTGCTGCCGGTGTCAATATCGGCGTGACCGATGGCGCCCGCTTCTATGCGACATCGACTTCGGCGGTTCTGAACCCCGACATCTTTGACAAAGTCGACCTTGATTACGCAGCAGCCCTCAACCTGTTGGACCGTGATGCCAAAGTCACGCTGACAAGCACCACCGTTGACGCCGACGGCGCTGTTGCGATTACCGCTAATAGTGCGGTCTGGTCCGTTGTTGTGGCCGAGAAAATGCGCAGCGCGGCACCCGAAGTACTGACGCCATTTGTTAACGAGATTGACCTGAACAACCAGAAGTTCGTCTTCGGCGGTACCATGGCCGTGAACGAGATGAACGGCGACGTGGGCGTGACCATTTCGGGCGACGGCACGATCGACGGCAGCACAGTGACGATCACGGCAGAAAATGATGCGATCTTCTCTTCGCGTGCCGAAGCGGGTCAATCCATGAGCGGCAAAACTGGCGGTGCAGTCGGTATTTCCGTGGCAATGAACGTGCTGGGCTTTAATGTCGCCAACTACCTGCTTTTGGGTATTGATGCGCTGATCGGCATTGGCATGGGCGCGTCCCAGGTTGGCTATGGTGCTTCTGTCTCTGTGGACGGCACCGCAATCAACACCGCGGGTGCGGCGCTGATCAAAGCCGATAACCAGTTGAAGGCAAACGCCTTTATGTCGAATGCCGCTGAAAGCACGGCGGATTCTGCATTCAAGAACAACTCGGGCTATGCCGTGGCCTTTGCCTTGGCGACCAACAAAATTGCCACCCGTGCAAGCGCCTCTGTGACCAACGTCACGGTAGCGGGCAAATCCGTTGTCGCAGGCTCTTTGGATGTAAACGCGGTCGATAATGCCGACATCACAGCCGAGACTTTGGTTGTGTCCGAGAGCACGACATCATCGAACTTCGGCATCAGCCGGATCGACGCTTTGATCGCGAATTTCGCCCCTGTGAATTTCCGCACTAATGGCACTGAAGTGTTCACTGACGGCATTCAGGGGATCATCCTTGATTCTGCTGACGTGGAGCAGAATCTGCAATTTGGCTACCG
>JAPKCR010000383.1 GCA_026421135.1 Sulfitobacter sp.
GTGTAAAACACGTTCTTGGAACTTTCCTCGCCCTCGTATTGTACAGGGTAGAACAGCAGCCCGTTCAATTCTTCAATGACCGGCAAAACAGACTTACGGCTCACGCTGGTCCAGTTGCCGAAGATGACATCGACCTCCTGCACCGTCAGCAATTCGCGGGCCTTTTCAGCAAACAAGGGCCAGTCAGAGGCGGGATCAACCACAACCGCCTCAAGTTGACAGCCCAGCAGGCCCCCCTTGGCGTTTTGCTGATCAATCAGCATTAGCATTGTGTCTTTTAATGTGGTTTCCGAAATCGCCATCGTACCGGAGAGCGAGTGCAGCACACCCACTTTAATCGGGCAATCAGCAGCCATGGCAGGCAGGGCCGTTAGCGTGGCAAGAGCAGTGGCAAGTGCAGTTGTCGTTTTCATATGATATCTCCGTGCAGGGACACCAGCTGCGTCTTGCTCTCGCAAGACATGCGCATTAGCTACTCCCTGCAACTTAAATGTTGCAAACCGTGTGGCGGCTGGTCTGAGGTCCAATTCATCCGGTCGTCACACACCCCATTGTGTCACTGTCACGATTCGACAGTCGGGGATGCGCTATGGTTGCTGCGTCGCAGCACCGAGAGCAATTTTGTCTGTGCATTAAGTCATCCATCATACGTGAATGCTCAAATATTGTGCGTCATTCACTGTAACTGCCGCGCAATTAATCGTTTGCACGATTTCACCGGACGCTTTTGGTCTAATCTCTGCCGTATCGCACCTCGATGTGATGGAATTACAGGCGATACGACAGATCACCGGGGCGACTTATCAACCAATCACTTCATACCGATTTGCCTCGAACGGGGCTGTCACAGCCGCGCGCGCATGGCTCGGGAAAGCTGTCTGTCTTTGGTGATGAGCATGGCGTGACCCGCCTGCGTGACCTGCGCCAATCAGGATCACTCAGGTTGGTATTCCCGCGGACCCATAGGCCGGATGCCGAGGCCGTTTTGGTCAATACGGCGGGTGGCATCACCGGCGGTGATCAATTTTCCCTCAATATCAAGGTCCAGACAGGTGCCTCCCTGAGTGTGACCACCCAAGCCGCCGAGCGCGCTTACCGCGCTCAAAGTGGCGAGATTGCCCGCGTTACTACGGACGTGTCGGTTCAAGACGGGGCCAGCCTGAATTGGTTGCCGCAAGAGTTGATCCTGTTTGACCGTTGCGCGTTGCAGCGCCGTTTGAGTATAGATCTGGCCCCGCACGCCCGTCTGTTGATGGTGGAATCCGTGGTCTTTGGACGCGCCGCTATGCGCGAAGTGTTGCGCGACGTGAAGTTTCAAGACCGAATCCGGATCACACGCGATGGCCGCCCGCTTTATATCGACGGAATAAACCTGCACGGCGATGCCTCCGAACATCTTGCCCGCGCCGCAATCGCAAGTGGGGCTGGTGCCATGGCAGGCGTCGTGATGGTTGGCCCCCAAGCGCAGAGCCACCTCAAAACGGTGCGCGCCCTGCTGCCACAAACAGCGGGTGCCAGCATGCTGACTGACGATGTGCTGGTGATCCGCCAAATTGCCACCGACAGTTTCGAACTTCGGCGCAACCTGATCCCCATCCTTGAGCACCTTTCAAACAACACTTTACCCACGTCATGGAGGCTATAAGCCATGCAACTGACCCCCCGCGAAAAAGACAAACTGCTGATCGCCATGGCCGCCGAGGTCGCCCGAAAACGCTTGGCGCGCGGCGTCAAACTGAACCATCCCGAAGCCATCGCTTTGATCACCGACACGGTCGTTGAGGGCGCACGGGATGGACGCTCTGTCGCGGATATGATGGAGGCCGGCGGCCATGTCATTAGCCGCAACCAATGCATGGATGGGATCGCGGAGAT
Source organism: Sulfitobacter sp. (assembly GCA_026421135.1). Lineage (GTDB taxonomy): Bacteria > Pseudomonadota > Alphaproteobacteria > Rhodobacterales > Rhodobacteraceae > Sulfitobacter. The sequence goes on from JAPKCR010000383.1 coordinate 1,876, forward strand.
GATCCACGAGGTGCAGGTCGAAGCCACTTTTCCCGATGGGACCAAGCTGGTCACTGTCCACAACCCTATTCGCTGAAACTGTACAAAAGGACTTGATATGAAACATCTGCTTGCCCCACTGTTTTATGTGTTCACCGCCTCTTTGGCCGCAGCGCATAACAGCGCACATTTACATCATCACCTGAATGACTCCGGCTGGCTGCCTGTTGTGGGGGGAATACTGCTCATTGCGGCGGTCTCGGTCCTGCTGGTGACACGCAAATGATCCCCGGCGAGGTTTTCCCTGCCACCGGCACACTGACCCTCAATGCAGGTGCGCAGGCCATTACCGTGATGGTGGCCAACACTGGCGACAGGCCGGTTCAGGTCGGTAGTCATTATCATTTTGCCGAAACCAACCCGGCACTGGAGTTTGACCGCAGTGTCGCGCGGGGTTTGCGCCTTGATATAGCCTCTGGCACCGCTGTGCGGTTTGAACCCGGTCAACGCCGCGAGGTGCAGTTGATCCCGATTGGCGGGGCGCGACGCATTTTTGGCTTTAACGCCCAAGTTATGGGGGACCTGTAATGCCCACCCAAATCCCCCGCGCGCAATATGCCGCGATGTATGGTCCCACCACGGGTGATCGTCTCCGGCTTGCCGACACCGATCTGATCATCGAGGTGGAGCGTGACCTGACCACTTACGGTGAAGAGGTAAAATTCGGCGGCGGCAAAACCATCCGTGACGGCATGGGCCAATCCCAAGTTACCCGGGTGGGCGGTGCTGTCGACACCGTCATTACCAACGCGTTGATCGTGGACCATTCCGGCATCTACAAAGCTGACGTCGCACTGAAAGACGGGCTGATTCACGCCATCGGCAAAGCGGGCAATCCCGACACTCAATCAGGCGTCGATATCATTGTCGGCCCCGGCACCGAAATCATCGCGGGTGAAGGTCGCATTCTGACCGCAGGTGGTATGGATAGCCACATCCACTTTATCTGCCCCCAGCAGATGGAGGACTCCTTGCATTCCGGCGTAACCACCTGTTTTGGCGGTGGAACCGGCCCTGCGCATGGGACGCTGGCCACCACCTGCACACCGGGACCCTGGCACATCGGCCGGATGTTGCAATCCTTTGACGGTATTCCGATGAACATCGGCCTGTCGGGCAAAGGCAATGCCAGCCAACCCGATGCTTTGGTTGAAATGGTCAACGCAGGTGCCTGTGCGCTGAAACTGCACGAGGATTGGGGCACAACGCCTGCTGCCATCGATTGTTGTCTGTCGGTGGCCGACGACATGGACGTTCAGGTGATGATCCACACAGATACATTAAACGAGAGCGGCTTTGTCGAACATACCGTCGCCGCGATGAAAGGCCGCACCATCCATGCCTTCCATACTGAAGGCGCGGGCGGCGGCCATGCCCCTGACATCATTAAGATTTGCGGTGATGCGAATGTGCTGCCGTCCTCCACCAACCCGACACGGCCTTTCACGGTGAACACGCTGGAAGAGCATCTGGACATGCTGATGGTCTGTCACCACCTTGATAAATCAATCCCCGAAGACATCGCCTTTGCCGAAAGCCGCATCCGGCGCGAGACGATTGCCGCCGAGGATATCCTTCACGACATGGGTGCGTTTTCGATCATTGCTTCCGATTCACAAGCCATGGGCCGTGTTGGCGAGGTGCTGATCCGCACGTGGCAAACGGCAGACAAGATGAAGAAGCAACGCGGTGCATTGGCGGAGGAAACCGGCGACAACGACAACA
>JAPKCR010000384.1 GCA_026421135.1 Sulfitobacter sp.
CCACTCCCGTTGTTGTTTCGCGCACTGCCACCGTCGGCTTGATTGGCACTGAAACATCACCGCTGGCCGCACTGGCAGGGCGTAGCGCCTCTGACCAGCCCGATCCGGGTGCCAGGGTCTGCGCTTGCTTTGATATAGGCCGGAACACCTTGCTGGCCGCTGCCGCAAACGGTGCGCGCAGCGTTACGGCTTTGGGCGAGGTCACCTGCGCCGGTACAAACTGCGGCTCATGCAAACCCGAACTCGCAGCCCTTTTGGCAGAGGCAACGCTACGGATGGCAGCAGAATGAGTCTCGCGCCCTTTGTCCGGATCGTTGCACGTGGCAAGGGGCGCGCGAGGGCAATGACCATGGCCGAGGCGCAAGAGGCGATGACGGTGGTGTTGCAGGGCGATGCCGCCCCTGAAGCGGTAGGCGCCTTGTTGATGGTCATGCGCCTGCGCGGAGAAACGCCTGAGGAGATCTCCGGTTTCACGGCCGCCTTGCGCACGCAGGTAACTGGCAAGCTGCCAAAAGCGGATCTTGACTGGCCGTCCTACGCCGCAGGGCGAAGCCGAGGTGCACCCCTGTTCCTGCTGGCCGCTCGGCTGGTCGGTCAGGCGGGATACAGCATCTCAATGCACGGGTGGAATTCGCATCAGTCAGCCACAGCTTCGGTGCGCGAAGTGATTGGTCTTGCGGGACCGCATGTAACCTATACGCCGCTGGAGACGCTGAGCCCGGTCGCATTCGGTGTGCTGAATCTGCGCGATACACTAGGCCTGAGATCATGCTTCAACACCGTGCTGCGCATGTGGAACCCGTCGGGTGCAGGGGCGACGGTACAAGGTGTGTTTCACCCCTCGTATCGCAGTCTGCAAGCACAGGCGGCGCAGATGTTGGGCCAGCAAGAACTGAGTATCATAAAGGGCGGCGGCGGGGAATTTGAGCGCCATCCCTCCAAGGATATTGTCCTGTTTGGCCTACGCGACGGTGGGCATATTCAACAGACCGCAGCGCCGCTCTTGGATGACACCCGCCGCTTGCACGAAGCAGGTGACAACATCGATTTGAGTGACCTTTGGCACGGGCGCGCGGATGACACCTTTTCGGTTGCCACGGTTATCGGCACAGCAGCACTTGCGCTTTGGACGCTTAAAGCAGCTCCGACACTTATCCAAGCAGACCAAATGGCACGCAGCCTTTGGGATCTGCGCCATCAGACAAGAGGCCTATCCGCATGAAAACGTTTCCAATGTTCCTGCAAATGGCGGGTCGCCGCGTCGTTATTATGGGCGGGGGCGAGCAAGCCGCGCAAAAAGCGCGACTGATCCTCAAAACCGAGGCGGTAGTCGAGATCTGGGCACCTGTACTTGATGCTGAACTGTGCGCGCTTGCCGCATCAGGCCGCGTGGCGGCTCAGACCGGCCCAATCACGCCGACAGTCTTTTCAGGGACCGCGCTGGCCTTCATCGCCACCGGCTGTCCAGGCGCGGACATGGCACTGCACGCGCTGGCCAAAGAAGGCGGGGCGACTGTCAATGTCGTCGATCAGCCACAGCTTTGCGACGCAATCACCCCGTCGATCGTTGACCGTGACCCGGTGGTGGTTGCCATCGGCACCGAAGGGACGGCCCCCGTGCTGGCCCGTCAGATCAAGACAAAAATGGAGGAGTTGCTTGAGCCGCGCCTTGGCGATCTTGCGGCGTTGGCGGGCCGGATGAGGGACAAAGCGTCCGCACGCCTTGGCCCGCGTGGGCGTCGCGATCTGTGGCGGTGGGTATTTAACGACAGCCCGCGCCGGATGTTCATCAGTGGTGCCGAACGCGAAGCAGCCAAGCTGATCAAATCCGCCATCGCAACGGGCGAGTTTGGTTCCTCTAAGGGCGGCAGCGTTAGCCTTGTCGGCGCGGGTCCGGGGGCCAAAGATCTGATCACCCTACGCGGTGTGCAGCGAATGCAAGAGGCGGATGTGATCTATTATGACCGCCTACTTGATCCCGAAATCCTCGAGTTAGCGCGGCGCGATGCTGAGCGCATTTATGTTGGAAAGGCACCGGGCTTTCATAGCTGGCCTCAGGAGAAAATCACGCAGACGCTGGTTGCCGCCGCCAAACGCGGCCAGCGTGTGGTGCGCCTGAAATGCGGCGATCCTGGTGTGTTCGGCCGCAGCACAGAGGAGACTGACGCGCTCAAAGAAAGTGGTATCGACTTCGAGATTGTCCCCGGGGTCACGGCCGCTTGTGCTGCGGCCGCCAGCATTGGCGAAGGTCTGACAGATCGAGGCAACATCGATACTTTGGTGCTGACCACCGGCCACCGTCACGATGGATATATGGTGCCTGATCCGATCAAGGAAATCAGGCCCGGCACCTGCGTTGCTCTTTACATGGCTGTGGGCGCTGCGCCGCAGATTATACAGCACCTTGAAACAAGGCATCCGGGCGTTCCGTTTGACGTTAAAATCGTCGCAAAAGCGCAGCGCAAAGGGCAGATCGTCCTCAGTTGCCCTCTCAGTGAATTGGCCAAGGTATTGAGCGCTAATAAAATCGCTGGCGAGGCAATGCTGTTCATTCGCTGGTCCCGCGAGACGCAACAGGCCCACATCGTCGGCTCGTCGTCGTCCAAGCTTGGCTACCGCCTGCTCTGATGCTGAAGAATGACATGGGGCATGTTTCTATTTTTGTTACGCGTCGAAGCCGAAAAAACCACAATATCAAATACGCCCGCTCTTGAAAACTGCGCGAACGTCAACATCGATATGTAGTGTGACTGAATGGCCGCTTCGGCGGGCCGCATTGCAGCATTAGGCCAGCGTTTGAATGTCGGCATTGGGCCGCGATTGCCTTTGACACCCTGAACCCGCAATCAAGACGCTTTGCTGCCTCCGAGGTCCGAAAGCAACCCAATTCTATCCAGACTCCGTGCCCATTCATTGTCTCTAAACCGTTGGTCGACGCCGAGCAAACATGCACCCGCGCAAGACGGTGCGATAACTGCTATACTGCAACGGAGGAGGACCCGATGCTCAAGATTGATACAACCGCCGCATGCCAGACCGTCATCACCACGTTCGAATGCTCCCCAGGCACCTGCGCTGATCTAATGGACAAGTTGCAGGGAGCCTATCGCGATTTCATCTCTCAACAGCCCGGCTTCATCGCCGCGGGTTTGCACGTTAACGACGCGCAGACGCGGATAGCAAACTATTCGCAATGGGAGAAACGTGAGGACTTTCAGGCGATGCTACGTAGTGAAGAAATGCGAGCACGGAACCGCGAGATTGCAGGGCTTGCCACACGCTTCGAGCCGGTCATGTATGAGGTGGCGGGGGTTTTCTGAGAGCCGTCCGGTGCTCGAACAACGAGGGACCGCTTCGCATTTAGGCTACGGGTTCGACCTTTCCAGTTTTTCGCACCTGTAGCGAATGTCGGCAATGCGGGCTGCAGACGCAGCATCCCAAGCCCATGCTGGATGGCCGGTTTGGGCCGTTCGGGCCGATCAACAGCAAGGGCAGGAAGCGGTCTTTCGCTGCGATGGGCAGCGAAGCGCAAGGAGCGAGCTTTGTTAAGTTGGTGTGATTTCGCGAAGGTCGACATTTGTCTAGTATACGCCGGACGCCAGTTGAGCGCATTGGATTCACACACTGAAG
>JAPKCR010000385.1 GCA_026421135.1 Sulfitobacter sp.
CACCGAAGAACGCGCACTGGTTTTTGGCCGTACCAAACATGGCTGTGAAAAGCTGATGAAGGACTTGGTCAAAGCCGGTTTCAAAGCCGCTTCGATCCACGGCAATAAAAGCCAAGGTCAACGTGACCGCGCGATTGAATCCTTCAAAAAAGGCGAAGTCACCGTGCTTGTGGCCACCGATGTGGCCGCGCGTGGTTTGGACATTCCGGATGTGAAACACGTCTACAACTACGAATTGCCAAACGTGCCTGACAACTATGTTCACCGCATTGGCCGCACGGCCCGCGCTGGTAAAGACGGTGCCGCGATTGCCTTTTGCGCACCTGACGAGATGGGCGAACTGAAGGACATCCAAAAGACGATGAAAACCTCGATCCCTGTGGCATCTGGCCGTCCTTGGGAAGCAATCGATGAACCCGCCAAGCCTAAAGGTGGCCGTGGTCGCGGCCGCGGCGGACGTCCAGGTGGCGGTGGTGGTCGTCCCGGCGGCGGTGCTGGTGGCGGCGAAGGTAAATCTGCGGGCGCATCCCGGCGTCGGGGCAAGCCCGGTGGCGGTGCTGGCAAGTCGGGCGGTCAACGCGCCGCGTGACCTCTAAACTTCACAAACTGACCCTTGGCGTCCTTTATATCGTGGTGGCGCTGCTTGTTGCAGTGCCACCCGTCTACATCTTGGCGACGGCGGGCACCTGCGACATTCCTCCCTGCAAGATGACGTCGAGCAACTTGTTCAAAGGGGACACCATTTTGTTATGGTTGCTGCCCTTCAGCATTGCAGCAGTCGTTCTTGCGTTTGCATTCAAGCTGAAAAGCCGCCGCTGACCTAGTTCTAGGTGGACTAAATCCTTCACCTTAGCGGCGAGACTAGCGCTTTTCGGCGCTGACCTACCCAGTGATATTGCGCGGTATATCTTGCTTTTTGACCACTCGGCCCAGCCGTAGCATCAGCAAATATCCCAATGCCGCCAGCACTAAAACCGATGTGATCAGCAAGTCGAGTTGGCCCTCGAACGACAGTCCAATGGGCGAAGCAATGACCGCTGCCAGCACGGTTGATACCGCACCGATCACGGATGCTGCCATACCTGCGATGTGGCCCATCGGCTCCATCGCCAAAGCGTTCAAGTTACCCAAGACCAACCCAGCTTGGAAAAACAACGAGATTTCCCAGATCATGAAAAAGCCAAAACCGAACGGTTCAGGCAGATCTCCCAAGCCGAAAACCAACATCGTACCTGACAGGACAATCTGCGCGCCAAGGGTCAGGGTGACAATGCGTTGCATGCCCAAGCGGACGACCAAAAGCGCGTTCATCAAGCTGGAGGCCCCGGATATCAGCGCGATTACACCAAACCAAAGCGGGAAGCTGCCAGCGCGGTCATAGACCTGATCGAAAATCGGCTGCACCAGCATCAGCGTTGCAAACAGGATCGCCATAGCTAGCGTTTGCACCGTGATCGACAGGCGCACCATCGGGTTGCTGAATATCTCTTTCACGGCCTTCCACAACAGCCCGATCCGCAGGGGCCGGCGATTTGCTACTGGCAGGGTTTCAGGCAGGCGGATTGCCATCCAGATCATCGATATAATCGAGAACACGACGAAGCTGACAAAGATCCCGCGCCAGTTCGAAAAGCTGACAATCACGGCACCCATGGCGGGGGCAAAGGCCGGGATAAGTACAAAAATCATCATTGCAAAGGACATGATCCGCGCCATTTGGCGCCCCGAGAACAGATCGCGGATGATCGCAAGGGATACGACGCGCGGCCCAGCAGCGCCCAGGCCCTGCACAACGCGGGCGGCCAGCATCACCTCAAGCGACTGGCTGGCCCAAGCGACAACGGTCGCCACAATATAAAGCGCGGACCCGGCATAGACGATATTCTTGCGGCCATAGGCATCAGACAAGGGACCGGTGAAAAAAGTGCCCAGTCCAAGGCCAAATACGAATGCCGTCAGGATCAGCGGCACACGTTCGGGCATCAAAGGTGCCAAATCCGCTGCAATCTGGGGCAGGGCGGGCAGCATTGCATCAGTGGAAAATGCGATCGTTGCGAATAGCATCGCAATAAGCGCCACAAATTCCCCACTGCCCATAGGAAAGTCAGGTCTGTCAGATTGCATATGCTCCCCTCCTAGGGGATCGAGAGGTTTGAAGGTGCCTGCTCGTTCTCCCTTAGCATGTGCATCAGGGCAGGGTAAGATACTGGAAGGTCACGCAGTTTCGCCAATATTCTTGATCATGCCGTGTGGCGCATCACTTGGCAAATGTACAATCTGAACAATATCGTCCAATTCCCCGACTTGCGCATGCAAATCTGTGCGCATCGCCAAGACTGAGATATTATAGTTCACAATATCAGTACGTTGTTGGTCCCAACTGTCCAAGGCAATCACCCGTGACACATACCGGCAGCTTTCCAGAATTGCGCGTCGGGCTTCAAACGGCGTCTCTGGTGTCTGGCCGATCTGGGCGCAAAACGCATCTGTTGCGCATCCAACGATCAATTCGGTGCCAAGGGACGAAAGCTCTGCCAGCATCCTCGCGTGGCTTGTTTTAAAGCCGTCAAAACGCCCATAGGTCAGCACGCTGCGCGATTTCACCCTTTCGACAGATTTGACTGTAAGCGAGGGCGCTGCCTGCGCCCGGTTACGCACCCGAAAGGGCGCTACTGATTGTTCTAACATGTTGCCCGCTCAATTTTTTGAACTGGGGTCTTTGCCCCGTTTATAGGGGTGATTCTAGGCTGGCTGATCTATAAAGGCAAAGTGTTTTTTGGGATGCGCGGCAGTACCGGGTTTCTTACTTTGCGTTGCGCAGATCGGCCAGTACCTGCTTCCAAAGCTCTGGTGGCTGGGCACCGGGCACGGCGTGTTTTCCACCAATGATAAAGGTTGGGACGGAATTGATCCCCATCTTGCGGCTATGGGCATCGCGGTCGCGAATGTCCTGTACATCAGAATCCGACGCCAGCAGACGGCTGATTACCGATGCATCCAGGTCGATCCCATCAGCAATGTCGGCAAGAACTTCGGCATTACCGATGTCACGGGCATCCACAAAATAGGCTTTGAACAGGGACGACACGGCGGCAGTCTGACGCCCTTCGATGCCTGCCCAATGGATCAACCGGTGTGCATCAAGTGTGTTCGGCGTGCGCTTCATGGCTTCAAAGTTGATTGTAAGCCCCGCTTTTTGGGCGTGTTCGACAACCGGCGCATAGGCCTTGACCGCAGCCTCTTTGCCACCAAATTTGCCTTCGAGATAGGCACGGCGATCCATGCCTTCGGCTGGCATGTCAGGGTTCAGTTGAAACGGGTGCCATTCGATCAAGAACGGGTGATCCGGCTCGGATGCCAATGCGCGGTCCAGATGGGCCTTGCCAATATAGCACCACGGGCAAATCGGATCGGACATAATGTCGAGCTTGATTGTATCAGTCATTTTGCGCCTCGTACCCCGCGCGCAGGGCGCGTCGCAGCAATTTGCCGTTCGCGCCCATGGGCAGCTCTGGCAGATGAACATAAAGGCGCGGTTGTTTGTAGCGCGCCAGGTTTTCTTGTGCATAAAGTGACATCGCGACTTCGTCCAGCGGGGCATCAGCAGTATAGAAGGCCGCAATGACGG
>JAPKCR010000010.1 GCA_026421135.1 Sulfitobacter sp.
CTGAAACGCACATGTGCTTCCGGTGCCTCGCGGGCGCTGACGACCCAAGACCACGGTGCGCAAATTCGCACTGCGACTTTCGGGTCAATCCTGCGCTTTATGAAGCAGAACAGGCTTGTGGCAGCATCCTATACTCTGACCCCGTCCCGTGTGACTGGCCTCTAAGCAAATTGACATGAGGCGCGACCTGCTCCACACCCGCCCCATGTCAACAAAGCCCGCCCAAAGCCCCTCAAGACGCGAGCGCAACCTTGCCGACATCCGCGATCGCGCAACGCTGATCGCAGAACAGATCATTCTGGCCGAAGGGGTTGAAGGGCTGTCGGCACGACGGCTGGCGCAAGAACTTAAGGTCTCGGTCGGTTCGCTTTATAATGCGTTTGGTGATTTGCATCAGGTGATCCGTTCCGTCATTGCCTGCAGCGCCGAAATGCTTGCAACAAGCCTGATGGCAGCGGTTGATGGGGCAGCGCCTGACAAGCGGTCCCGTGTTGTCGCACTGGGCGAGGCGTATTTCGACTTTGCCATGGCTGAACCACGCCGCTGGTCGCTGATGTTCGAATACCGCGCCGAGCTTGAGATCGACGAAAAGGCCCGCGATTTTCAAGGCGGTCTGTTGGACATGCTGATTGCCGCCGGGGAAGCCGACCCGGCCTCGGAAACACACCGCCAGTTCTTTTTAGTGCTGTGGGCCTCGGTCCACGGGGTTGTATCGCTGGCCACGCGACCCACGATCATCGCGATCCAGCCCGAATTGGCCAAGAATTACATCACAGATCTTGTCGATTCCGCGTTGACCCGCTTTCCGGCCGCCTGACACAAGCCGCCCCTAGACACGGCCCGCCCCCCTGATACGGTCGCGGCAAAATCCATGTTTATGAAAGGTTTCCCCATGTCCCTTAGCGATGTTCTGACCCAAATCGACACCGATCTGGATGCAGCCACCGACCGCCTGCTTGATCTGCTGCGGATTCCGTCCATCTCGACCGATCCTGCATATAAGGCTGATTGCGACCGCGCCGCCGATTGGCTGGTCGATGATCTGAATAGCATCGGCATTGAAACAACCAAACGCCCCACCCCCGGACACCCCATGGTCGTGGGTCATGTTGATGGCCCCGCAGACAAACCGCATATCTTGTTCTACGGCCATTACGACGTGCAGCCCGTTGACCCGCTCAACCTGTGGAAGCGTGACCCGTTTGATCCCGCCGTTGAAGATACTGCCAAAGGCCGCGTAATCCGCGGGCGCGGTGCGGCAGATGACAAAGGCCAGCTGATGACCATCATCGAAGCACTGCGCGCATGGAAAGGGGTCAATGGCGACTTTCCTTGCCGCATCACGATGTTCCTTGAGGGCGAGGAGGAATCCGGCTCGCCCTCGCTGATCCCTTTCATGAAGGACAACGCGGCCGAGCTGTCAGCGGATTACGCGATGATCTGTGATACCGGTATGTTCCAGTCCAAGGTGCCTTCAATCGTGACCATGCTGCGCGGCCTGCTGGGCGAGGAAATCACCATCACCGGCCCCGATCTGGACCTGCATTCGGGCATGTATGGCGGCATTTCGATCAACCCCGCGCGCGTCTTGGCACGTGTCATCGCGTCGCTACATGATGATACAGGTCGCATCACCGTGCCTGGTTTCTATGACGGCGTGCCTGAACTGCCCGATGATATACAGGCGCAATGGCAGGGCCTTGCCTTTGACCACAAGACATTCCTCGGCGATGTGGGCCTGTCGGTTCCCGCTGGTGAACAGGACCGCATGCCAATCGAGATGATCTGGTCGCGCCCCACTTGCGAGGTCAACGGCATGTGGAGCGGCTATACCGGTGCTGGTTTCAAAACCGTCCTGCCCTCTGAAGCGCATGCCAAAATCAGCTTTCGACTGGTTGGCGCTCAAGACCCCCACGCCATCCGTGAAAGTTTCCGCAAGATGGTCGCCGACATGCTGCCCGCCGATTGCAAAGTCAGTTTTCAAGACCACGGTGCCAGCGGTGGGTCGGTGTTCGAGACAACCAAACCCGCGTTCGAGAAAGCCCGCCACGCGCTGACCGAAGAATGGAACATCCCCGCCGCCTATATCGGCTGCGGCGGTTCCATCCCGATTGCGGGGCATTTCCAAGAGATCGTGAACACCACGCCCGTGCTGATTGGCTTTGGCAAAGACGACGATGCCATCCATTCCCCGAACGAGAAATACGACATGGAAAGCTTCCACAAAGGCATCCGAAGCTGGGCGCGGATTCTCGACGCGTTGACGTAAGTGAAATCTTGGGGCGGTGCGCTGAACTGCTGCGTCGTCCCACCTATTGATACCGTCCCCAATCGCGGCACTGACACCCCGGTTCCCCATCAGATCATGCGCACAGATAGCACAGGCCAGCGTATGCCCCCTATAATGTTGGGCCGTACCGCTCACATGATCAGCGCAAAAAACGCCAGCATCACCCTAAAGGGCGTTGCTGCATTACTGTCGAAAAATGGAAAGTGGCGCGGTTGACGGGGCTCGAACCCGCGACCCCCGGCGTGACAGGCCGGTACTCTAACCAGCTGAGCTACAACCGCGCGATGGGGGCGGAATAGGCCAAGGCTGCGTAGGGGTCAAGCGATTAACGCGTCTAAATGTTGGGAATATATTCTTGAGGCTGATTAGTAAGTTTGGAAGGTCAAGAAACGCCTAAAACGCACGCGGCCAGCACCCCGCGAGGGGATGAACTGACTGCGCATGTTTTTGAAAAATGCAGCGGTGGCGCGGTTGACGGGGCTCGAACCCGCGACCCCCGGCGTGACAGGCCGGTACTCTAACCAACTGAGCTACAACCGCCCACTGCACGCTTTGTCGTAAACTTCAAAGCGTTGGGTGGTCATAGGGTCTGGCCCTGCCCCCGTCAACGGGGTTTTTGTCTGTTTGTCGGGTTTTGTGAAATTTTATGCCGAGGCCCGATCACACAACCACCCTTGCCCATCTAAATGGATGCGTTTTCAGGACGATTATTTGGAAAAGGTGCCCCAGACATGCTCTGTTGGTGGTGGAGGCAGATCTTTTTTATTGCGCATCCGGTGCAAGTTCACTTTGGCGACGAAGATGGCCGAAATCGGCGTACTGACAAACAAGAACGCCATCACCAACACCTCGTGAAGCGAAGCGTTATCCGAAACAAAAGAATAGATCATCGATGCGAGTAGCATCGCGCCGATCCCAAGTGTCGATGATTTGGTCGGTGCATGCATACGTGACATTGGGTTGTTCAGTTTTATCAGGCCTATCGCACCGACAAGCATGAAAAACGCGCCAACGATAAGCAAGATTGATACGACGACTTCAGCGATTGTGGATAGATTACTCAATGATATCACCCCGCAACACAAACCGCGCTATGGCAACGGTGGATACAAATCCTAGCATCGCGATGATCATCGCGCTTTCAAAGTAGATCTGTGAGCCTGCGCGCATGCCAAGCAGAATAATCAGCGCGATTGCGTTAATGACGAGCGTATCGAGCGCCAAGATTCGGTCGCCCGTGGTCGGTCCCATAACCACACGGACCATCGCAAGCAACTGCGACAGTGTCACCGCAATAAATGCGATATTGATGGCGATTGATATCATTCAAAAATCTCCTTCAGGCGACGCTCGTAGCGGTGTTTGATGTCGTCGCGTACGGCGTCAGGGTCATGGGCATCAAGAGCATGGACCAACAGCGACCTGCCATCCTCTGACAGGTCGGCACTGACCGTGCCGGGGGTCAGTGTGATTGTACCAGCCAGAATTGAAATCGCCTCGGGGGTGCGCAGATCAAGCGGGATCACTACCCATCGCGGACGCATATCTTTGTTGCTTTTGAACAGCACGATCATCGCGACCACGACATTGGCCACCAAGATATCCCAAATCATCAGCGCAAGATAGGACAGCAGTTTGATTGGTCGGCCGACCGGCGGGCGGTCGGGCCAATATGCGGCGGTCAGAATCGGGATCAGCATGCCAAGGATGATGCCAAATACCACCGTACCCAGCTTGAACTCGTTCACGAGCAGACACCAGACGATCGCCAGCAACACGGTCAGCAGGGGATGCGGAAATAAGCGTGCGCGCATATCAGTGATCCTTTTTCGTTGCTGCCGGGGTTACGGATTCGGCTCCCTGAGACTCGCCTTTGCTTAGGCTTCCGTCGCCTTTTTCGTCTGTATCATGCTTGTCGTCAGCGTGGTAATCCTTGATCTTTTTGCCCGACGTGGTCAGGACAACCGCAATATAGGTTGTCGGGTTAAACAACTGTGCTGACGTTGCCTGCAGTATACGGGTTACGGGGCCCGCAGCAACGGTTAGCGCCACAAGCAAGGCCAGCAACCCGCCGATGGCTACCATCGGCAAGACAGAAGTGGGCATGGCTTCAGGCTCGGCGTTTTCAGGTTGCGTATCGACCGTTTGATGAGCTTTCCAGAACACCACGCTGCCCGCACGGGAAAATCCGACCACAGCGACCAACGATCCAATCAGGATCGTGCCCCAGATCCACCACATCAAATCTGAAGCGCGCCCCGCATCCAATATCAGCAACTTGCCAACAAACCCGGACAGCGGCGGCAGGCCGGTCATGGCAATTGCCGCGACAAAAAACATGCCCGCGACCAGCGCCCCACCAGCAATCGGAGGGGCCACTTCAAAGTTGACGCCAGCAGCACCCCGACGGGCGCGGATCACATCGACGAGCAAGAACAACGCAGCAGCGGCAAAAGTTGAATGGATCGCGTAATAAAGTGCTGCAGTTACACCTGTTGGGGTAAACACCGCCACCCCAGCCAGCAGCATCCCCATCGACCCGATTACGGAAAACGCAACCATGCGGTCAACGCGTTTTGCCCCCAGCACACCCAACATCCCAAGCGCCACCGTCAGCAGCGCCGCAGGGATCAACCACAGATCAAACAAGCCTTGGGTAATTTCAAGATCGGGGGGGAATACCAGCGTAAACACCCGGATGATGCAATAGGCGCCCACCTTGGTCATGATCGCAAACAGGGCGGCCACGGGTGCGGGTGCTTCTGAATAGCTGGACGGCAGCCAGAAATGCAGCGGCAGGATCGCGGCCTTGACCGCAAAGACCATTAACAACATCACGGCAGCCACACGAATACCCGAGCTATTTGCGATATCCAGCGACGCGACACGCAGCGCAAGATCGGCCATGTTCAGCGTACCGGTTTCCGCATAGATCGTGCCAAGGGCGAACAGGAACAGCGTCGATCCCAGCAGATTATACAATACATACTGCGTCCCTGCACGCAGCCGCTTTGGGCCGCCAGCATGGATCATTAATCCGTAGGACGCGATCAGCAGTACCTCGAAAAAGACGAACAGGTTAAATATGTCGCCGGTCAGGAACGCCCCCAGAATACCCATCAGCTGGAATTGGAACAACGGGTGGAAATGTTGTCCACGTTCGTCCCAGCCCGACCCGATTGCGTAAAGCAAGACAGGCACCGCCAGCACACAGGTCAGCAGCACCATCAAGGTCGAAAGACGGTCGGCGACCAGCACAATACCAAACGGTGCCGACCAATTGCCCAGCAAATACAGGCTGACGGTGCCGTCAGACGCCTGCCAGAACAGGCCAATCGCCAGCCCCAGCATTACCAGCGATCCCGCGACCGAGAAAACGCGTTGGATCGTCAGGTGGTACCGCGCCACAAGAACCAGCATCGCCGCCAGCATGGCAGGCAGCAAGATAGGAAGGATCAGCCAATGGGTCATACGACTTCCCCCTCTGGCTGTTCGCCTTCGGGATCAGGATCGGGATCATTCACCAGATCATCATCCGAGCTGAGGTAAGACCCGACAGCGAACATAACAATCACTGCCGTCATCCCGAACGAGATCACAATCGCGGTCAGCACGAGGGCTTGGGGCAGCGGGTCGGTGTAAACTTCGACCCCGTCTCGCAGAACAGGCGGCGCATTCAACGCCAACCGGCCCGAGGCGAACAAAAACACGTTCACCGCATAGCTCAGCAAGGACGTTCCGATGATGACAGGAAAGGTGCGCAAACGTAGGATCATATATATACCGGCAGCCGTCAAAGCGCCGATGGCGGTTGCTAAAAGAAGCTCCATATCAGCTCTCCCCTCCCGGTAAGGTTTCGGTTCGAGACGGGTCGATATCCATCGCAAAGTCACTGTCTTCGATTCCGGCGCGACGTCCCAGCCGCGAGAAGCTCTCCAGCGACAGCATTACAGCGCCGACGACTGCCAAGAACACGCCCAGATCAAAGCCCATGGCGGTTGCGAGTTCGAATTCCTCCATCGGGGGAATGCTGAAATAGCCGAATGCCGATGTCAGGAATGGCGCGCCCGCAAACCAAGCGCCGATACCGGTCAGGCCCGCACAAAGCACCCCTGCCCCGATAATCCCGTGATAAGGATAGCGCTGGCGCCGATCAGCCCAGCTAAAGCCGCTGGCCATATACTGCATCAACACCGCAATCGCGACGACCAGGCCGGCGATAAATCCGCCCCCGGGTTCGTTGTGACCGCGCAGAAAGATATAAACCCCCACCATCAACACGACTGGCATCAACACGCGGGTCAGGACGACCATCATCAAAGGGTGCGCGTCGCCCGCGCGGGCTGCCTCGTAACCCCGGTTTAGCAGCCGCGCACGCACGGGGCCCGCCAGCAAGGCTTCCGTCAGGGCGTAAATCACCAGCGCCGCAATCCCTAAGACGATAATTTCGCCAAAGGTATCAAAGCCACGGAAATCAACGAGGATGACGTTCACCACATTAGTACCACCGCCCCCCTTATAGGCATTGGCAAGGTGATATTCCGAGATTGAGGGGATCGGGAAATCCGACATTAGTATCGAATAGATCAGGCCCGTCGCCGCAATGCCTCCTGTCACGGACAACACGATGTCACGGGCACGGTGCGCCAAGGTTGATTCAACGGGCGTGACATTGGGCAAAAAGTTCAGTGCCAGCAGCAACAATACGATCGTCACCACCTCGACCGAGATTTGTGTCAGTGCCAGATCAGGGGCCGAGAAATGGTTGAAACCGATCGACACCATTATGCCGATGATCCCCATCAAGATCAGCGTTGCCAAGCGATTGCGATGGAACGTGACCAAAAATCCTGCTGCAAGCATCAACATCAGCCACCCCGCAAAGGCAACCGGCGTGATTGCCAACATCTCGCGGGTCGGTGCCGCATCGACGCCTGTGAACCATGCATGTGCCGCAACGGCGATCACCGCTGTGGTAAAGATCGACGCATAGCGGGTGAACGAATTGTTGTGCAGCCGTTCCGCAAAAACATGGGCCAGCGCTACGGCGTCGGTGATGATCTGGTCAAAGATTACTTTGGCCTCGGGGCGCGGCGCGGCGGCCCACAGTTTCGCCAGCGGGTTAAATGCTGCTAGTATTATCAGGCCACCGACAACCGCGATCACCGACATCCAAAGCGCAGGCACCAAACCATGCCAGATTTTGAAATGGTCATCAGGGACTTGAGCGGCGTTTCCGATCACTGCTTGGGTGACGATTTTCACAAACGGTTCTGCCAGAAACGGTGCGACACCGATCAGGATCACAGGAATAATCAAAAGCGCTGGCGGCAACAGCAAACCAACCTGCGGATCGTGGGGTTCGTGGGAATAATCATCGCGTACGGGCCCCAGAAACGTGTGCGCAATAAAGCGAAAGCTGTATGCCGCCGAAAATAAGGCCCCCAGTGTTGCCACCGCGGCCACCAGATAGGGCGAGCCGAATAATGTGGTGTGATAGGCCTCTTCCAGCATCATTTCCTTGGACAAGAAGCCGTTAAGCAGCGGTATCCCCGCCATCGACAGCGCCGCAATCGTGGCCACGGCAAAGGTCAGCGGCATCAAGCGGCGCAGGCCGCCCAACTGTTTCATATCACGGGTGTGCAGGGCGTGATCAACGATGCCCGCACACATGAACAACGCCGCCTTAAAGCTGGCGTGGTTCAGGATGTGGAACACTGCAGCCATGGCACCAAAGGCCGTACCGGTCCCCAAAAGGAACGTGATCAGCCCCAGATGCGACACCGTCGAGTACGCCAGCAATGCTTTGAGGTCGTCTTTGAACAAGGCAATTACAGCCCCCAGCACCATCGTGATCAAGCCCGCAGAGCACACCAAAATCACCCAAAGATCTGTCCCCGAAAGAACCGGCCACAGCCGTGCCATAAGGAACAGACCGGCTTTAACCATGGTGGCCGAATGTAGATAGGCCGAAACGGGCGTCGGTGCCGCCATCGCGTGGGGCAGCCAGAAGTGAAAAGGGAATTGCGCGGACTTGGTAAAGCAGCCGATCAAGATCAGGATCAGCGCAGGAACATACAGCGGCGAGGCTTGGATCAGATCGCGGTTTTCGAGTATGGTGGTCAGATCATAGCTGCCTGCGATTTGCCCCAGCAGCAGCATGCCGCCGATCAACGCCAGACCGCCCAAACCTGTCACTGCCAACGCCATGCGCGCGCCTTGGCGCCCTTCGGCGGTATGCTTCCAAAACCCGATCAACAGGAATGACGACAACGACGTTAGTTCCCAAAAAACAAGTAGCATCAATATGTTGTCAGACAGAACGATCCCAACCATCGCGCCTTGGAACAGCAGTAGATAGCTGTAGAATTCGCCCATATTATCGTCGCGCGACAAATAGAATCGCGCATACGTGATAATCAGCAGTCCGATCCCCAGGATCAGCCCCGCGAACATCAACCCCAAGGGATCAAGAAACAGGTTCACGTTCAGCCCAAGCGATGGCAACCAGTTTAACTGCGCTGTCACGACCTCTCCTGCCAGAACGGCTGGTGCATGTGTCGCAAGCCCGATCGCCGCAGATGCGGTCACCAAAAATGTGATGATAAAGCAGCTTTGGCGTCCGGCCTGAATCATCAGACCGGGCAGCAATGCGCCAAGAAACGGGAGGGCAATGATCAAAAATAACGACATGCCGCAACTATCTGCGAGCAGTGTCAAAACAACCAGCCCTTAATTGACGATTTTCCGCCGAAAGCATCGCTTTTTCAACGATTTTTACGTCCCAAAAGCGGTGCGAACACCCCGCAACAAACTGCCGGTAATTCAAGATAGTGTTAGAGCCGCCGAAATACGGCGCTGTCACGACTATGAGTTGAAAATATCACAAGCCGGACGAGTTATCCTGCGGAGAGACCCGCCATGTAATCCTGATAGATGTCAGGTGATTCACACCTGTTCCTGATCATCATCCTCGATCATAGGCCCCTTAAAACCGGTCGCCACGACAAATTTTTCAGAGCTGTCCTGGCGGCTAGCAGGCGGCTTCATATTCACGACCTTAGTAAAGCGGCGTTTCAGCAATTTTTGCAAATCGCCTTCGGCACCACCGGCCAAAACCTTGGCGACAAACGTACCGCCTTCTTCCAGCACATCAAATGCGAAATAGGCCGCGGCCTCGCAAAGTGCGATAATCCGGTTGTGGTCAGTTTGCTTGTGGCCTGAACTGGACGCTGCCATGTCAGACATCACCACGTCTGCCTTGCCGCCCAGCCAGTCTTTGACGACTTGGTCGGCGTCGTCCTCCATAAAATCAAGCACGTGCAGTTCACAGCCCGCAATCGGCTCCATCTCTTGCAAGTCGATGCCAAGGATGGTGCCAACGTTCTTGCCCTTTTTCTCGCCCAACACGTTGGAGCGTTTTACAGCAACCTGACACCACCCGCCTGGGGCAGCCCCCAGATCGACGATGCGCGCACCGGGTACCAAAAAGCGGAATTTGTCATCCAACTCCATGATCTTATAGGCGGCGCGGCCACGATACCCTTCAGCATTGGCGCGTTTAACGTAAGGGTCATTCAATTGACGTTGTAACCAGCGGGTCGAACTCAGCTTGCGACCACGTGCCGACTTTACCTTAACCTTCAGGTCACGCTGACCGCGCCCTGAGGTATTCTTGCCCGTGGGTGTCTTGCCACTTGATGTCTTGCCCGTCGGTGTCTTACCGGTTGGCGTCTTGCCGTCTGGTGTTTTGTCCATCAGCTTGGTCCTTCTTCCAAAACGCCATCCGCGCTCATCTGGGCATATAATAGCCCCTCGCGCAGACCACGGTCTGCAACACTTAATCTATTTGTCGGCCAGCACCGCATCAAGGCCTGCAGAATCGCAGCCCCCGACATAATCAACGCTTGGCGGTCTTGTACGATACGCGGGTCGGCACGACGCCCCCCCGGCCCCATCGCCAAATAGGAATGAATTACCTTGTCGATCTGCGCACTGCTCATCCGCAGGCCATCGACTTTGGTCCGGTCATAGCGCTTTAGCCCCAAATGACTGGCAGCGACAGTGGTGACCGTGCCCGATGTGCCAACGATCTGGAAATGATCCTGAGACTGGATGGATTGATAGGGGGTAAAGGTTTGCAGGTTCTCCTCAAAGAACCAGCTCATCAGGGCAAAACGCGCTGCGTCGTCTTCGACATCAGAAAACTGGTCGCGCAGGGTTGCGACGCCCAGGGGCACGCTGATCCAGTCGACAACTCGAGCTTCGGGAATGTCGGTCTTGGCCTGATGGAAACCACCGTGCAGCCGCATGATTGACCGCGCGCGGTCTGCCTTGGGCACCTTGGAAATGTCGATCCAGACCAATTCGGTAGATCCGCCACCAATATCCACGACCAAAAGGTTGTGGGTTTTGCGGTTTACCAGTGGCGCGCAGGAAATGACCGCCAGTTGGGCTTCTTCCTCGGGCTTGATGATATCCAGTTTTAGGCCGGTTTCACGCTGGATACGCGCCATGAATTCAGCACCATTACTGGCACGCCGACACGCTTCGGTCGCGACCAATCGCATCCGGCGGACCTTGTTGCGGCGCAATTTCTGCTGACAGATCCGCAATGCCTGAATGGTACGAGTCATCGATCCGCGCGACAATCGCCCGGTCTTCTCAAGGCCTGCCCCAAGCTGGACGGACTTCGAGAAACTGTCGACGACATGAAAACCGCTCCCCTTAGGTTGAGCGATCAACATGCGACAACTATTTGTGCCCAGATCAAGGGCCGCATAGAGTTCGGTCGATCTGGGCGGAACTGGCGCGGGGCTCAGAGCCGGCTGTGTATCGAGCGCGCCCGCACCTTTGGGACGCTGTGGCGCCATGGTTTGCGCCTTTCATTACGAGTTGCCTTTAGGGTAGTGTTTATTGGGTCTAGGGGCAAGCGGGAAACGCTAGCGGACCAACGTCTGCTTGCGACCCACCTCACAACCATCTTGAGAATTTTGAGGGGTCCGTCCCCTCGCCCCTTGGCACGTAGCCGTGTAATGTCGTGAGGTCGCAGACGCCGTTTTGAGTGTCGAAAAATGGCGACGTGGACAGATCAACAAACGCTAGAAACCCATCTAGCGCAGCCAAAGGAATCAATCATGCCAGAAGTTACCATTGTTTATTGGCGTGATATTCCAGCGCAGGTTATTGTCGGAAAAGGCCGTCGCGGATCGAAACGGGCACTGCCCGAGAGGTTTGAGCAAGCGATCGACCGAGCCGCCATGAAAATCGGTGCCGAAGATTCCGATGCGTATCTGGCGGAATGGCGCAAAGCGGCCCCCTATACCATCGAGGGTGACCCCGATGCCGTTGCCGACAGCGAAGCTGCACGCATTGATGCCGAATATGACCGCGACCGCATCAAGGCACTGATTGCAAAAGACGGCTGGGCGTAATTCGAATGTCCCGACCCAGGTTCCACAGTTGATCCCTTTCATGAAAGACACGCTCATGGCTCTTCTCAATTTTCGACGCAAAGAAGCCCCCGCCTCCGACCTGCCCAACCCGGTGGTCGAGGCGTTCTTGCAGGATTATTCCATCGAAGTGATGCCGCGCACCGCCGAGAAGGTTGAAAACTTCCGCGATCTACTGCCCGCAGGCACCCGCGTATATATTGCTCATATCGAGGGCACCCCGATCGAGGAGATGGTTGCCACTGCCGCGCGTCTGAATGCAGACGGGTTCAAAGTGATGCCGCACATGCCTGCGCGCATCATCAAGGACAAGGCGACGCTGGAAAACTGGATCGCCATGTATCAGGGCGAGGCTGATGTAAAACAAGCTTTGTTGCTGGCTGGTGGCGTGACCACGCCCCACGGTGATTTCAGCGACTCTATGCAGTTGATGGAAACCGGATTGTTCGACAAACACGGGTTTGAGCGCCTTCACGTTGCGGGCCACCCCGAAGGCAACCGCGACATCGACACCGACGGCTCGCGCCTGCGCGTTGATGAAGCGCTCCGTTGGAAACAGGGGTTTTCCGAACGCACAGACGCCAAAATGGCCATTGCCACACAATTCGCATTCGACGCCAAGCCGATCATTGAATGGGCTGACAGCCTGAAACACGCAGGGATCGACTTGCCGATCCATATCGGCATCGCCGGCCCTGCCAAGCTGCAAACCCTGATCAAATTCGCCATCGCTTGTGGTGTTGGCCCCTCTCTCAAGGTGCTGCAAAAGCGTGCGATGGATGTGACCAAGCTGCTGTTGCCTTACGAGCCGACAGATGTGATCACCGAACTGGCCGCCCACAAGGCTGCCAATCCCGACTTTAACGTTACCAATGTGCATTTCTTCCCACTGGGTGGGATCAAAGCGAATGCCAATTGGGCCATTGAAAACGGCGGCGCTGCGGCCAAACCCGCCAACGCCGTTTAATTCCTGTCGTAAAGAAAGAACAACCATGACCAGAACCGTCGTCGAATCCAAAACCAAATCTGCGATCATCGGCTTTGACGAGCCTTTCTGCGTTATCGGAGAGCGCATCAACCCAACAGGTCGCAAGATTCTTGCCGAAGAACTAGAGCGTGATGATTTCAGCCGCGTCGAGGCCGATGCGATTGCGCAGGCCGCAGCTGGTGCGAATATCCTCGACGTGAATTCGGGTGCCGTGTTCTCCAACAAAATGGCGTTAGACCCCCGCTATGCCGATAACAACTTTGTTGAGCCGACGTTGATGCGGCAGTTGATCGAAGTGGTGCAGCGCGTCGTCGATATTCCGCTGTGCATCGACAGCTCGGTTCCCGGTGCGCTGGAAAACGGTCTGGCCGCTGCCGAAGGCCGCCCGCTGCTGAACTCGGTCACTGGCGAGGAAGAACGCCTTGAGCTGGTTTTGCCGCTGGTCAAGAAATACAACGTGCCCGTCGTTGCGATCTCAAACGATGACACCGGCATTTCCGAAGACCCCGATGTGCGGTTCAACGTTGCGAAAAAGATTGTGGAACGTGCGGCCGATTTTGGCATTCCCGCCCATGATATCGTGGTTGATCCGCTGGTCATGCCCATCGGTGCCATGGCGACGGCTGGCCATCAGGTCTTTACCCTTGTCCGCCGCCTGCGCGAAGAACTGGGCGTCAACACCACCTGTGGAGCCTCCAACATCAGTTTTGGTCTGCCCAACCGTCACGGCATCAACAACGCGTTTTTGCCGATGGCAATGGGTGCTGGCATGACGTCCGCAATCATGAACCCGATCACTCTGCCCGTGAACCAAGCCAAGATTGCCGAACACAAGGCGCTGATCATGGCCGCTGGCATTATCCTGCCTGAGGATATCGACGACGAGACATTCGTGACGCTGTTTGGCCTTGGGTCCACCAAAGCGACCCCCGGCAAGGAAATGGAAGCAATCCGCGCCGCCAACTTCCTGTATGACCGCGATCCAAACGGGACTGACTGGATCAAATTTAACAAGGTCGTCCCAAAAGCTGGCCATGAAGGTCGTGGCCGCGCTGGCCGCGTGGGCGGGCGCCGTCGCGGGTAAGGTTATGAACGCGATTTGAGTTAAAAAGCCCCTGAGGACGATGGTCTTTCAGGGGTTTTCTGTTGGGTATGTTTGATGTCTTGTTAGTCCGCTATGCGGACGAAGCAGCCGTGTGAATCTGATCTTTTTGTCCGCGAGCTACGGAAGTTTCGACTGCGAACTTAATCGCGATGACTCTATCGCTTTTCCCTCTCACAAGCAGTATGCTGCGCCGCAGAAGACCTTTTGGAGGCTTGGCATATGACCGGTCAAATCATTTGCGTGGCGCAGCAGAAGGGGGGCGCGGGCAAGACAACGCTCGTGTCTAATTTAGCAATCGCGTTTCTGGCGGAAGGAAAACGTGTTGCCCTATTAGACACGGACCCCCAAGGTAGTCTTGGAAAATGGTTGGATATTCGCGAAGAGACGCTTGGGGTAAATGCAAACCTCAGGTTCTCTACAGCGACCGCCTACGGTATATCGCGTGCAATCCGAGAGGTCGTTGGTGAGGCCGATGTTATTCTGGTTGATACCCCGCCCAAAGCCGACAGCGATGTTCGCTGGGTC
>JAPKCR010000386.1 GCA_026421135.1 Sulfitobacter sp.
AAATCGCTGGATAGTTTCCGCGAGTCGTCGCCTTTCTTCGGGCTTGAAGTGCCCGATGATGTGCTGGTGTCCGCTCAAGTGGTTGCCCAGCCTGACCCTACCCTTGCAGACCGCGTCATCGCATCGCTGAGCGACGGGACACCGTTGGTCACACGCAAAGTGCTTGGACAAGGACAGGTCGTGTTGTTCCACGTTACTGCGACCGCCGAATGGTCGACATTGCCGCTGTCCGGGCTGTTTGTGCAGATGATGGAACGACTGGCAATTTCATCCTCGTCCGCGTCAATCGAAGCGCAGGATTTGCAAGGGACCACGTGGACGCCGCTGCGCGTTATGGACGGGTTTGGGCAGTTGAAAGACGCAGGTAACCTGCCCGGCGTTGACGGTGGGGATCTGGCAACAACCGCTGCCGGGCCGACCCTGCAGCCGGGGATATATGCCTCAGGGGATCGCCGCATTGCACGCAACGTGGTCACAGATGAGACCACCCTCGCCGCGGCCGCTTGGCCCGCTGACGTGCCTGTGCGCGGCCTTTATGTAGCCCCCGAAATGCCGCTGGCGGGATGGTTGCTTAGTCTGTCTATTTTGCTATTGCTTGCCGATGTGGTGGCCTCACTTGCCCTGTCTGGCCGCTTGCTGAAACGCGGAAATGCTGCGGCAATTATGTTGGTGTCACTGATGCAGTTTCCTGCCCCCGCTGATGCCCAAAGTGCAGATGAGTTTGCCTTGAATGCCACATCCGAAATGACTCTTGCCTATGTCGTAACCGGAAACCCGTCTGTTGACGAACTGTCAGAGGCCGGATTGCGCGGGCTATCGGACACGCTATTTTTCCGCACTTCGGTCGAACCCGCAAACCCAATTGGTGTCGATCTTGAGGTTGATGAGCTTGCATTTTTCCCGATGCTCTACTGGCCTATCACGCCGGATCAGCCCCGCCCGTCAGGCGATGCATATGCAAAGCTGAACGCCTATCTGCGGTCCGGCGGATTAATATTGTTTGACACCCGTGACGCCAATGTCGCGGGGTTGGGCGGTTCGAGCCCGAATGGCCGAAAGCTGCAAGACCTTGCAGCACCACTGGATATTCCCCCGCTTGAGCCCCTGCCCGCTGATCACGTACTGACACGCACCTTTTATCTGCTCCAGGATTTTCCCGGCCGCCATTCCGGGCGCGATATCTGGGTCGAGGCATCGCCCCCCGACGCAGAACAAGTCGAGGGCATGCCGTTTCGAAACCTGAACGACGGGGTTACGCCTGTTGTTATCGGGGGTAACGATTGGGCTGCCGCCTGGGCCGTTTCATCAAATGGCGCGCCAATGGTACCTATTGGGCGCGGATTTGCAGGTGAACGCCAACGCGAACTGGCCTATCGGTTTGGCGTAAATCTGGTCATGCATGTACTGACCGGGAACTACAAATCGGATCAGGTCCACGTGCCTGCGCTGCTGGATCGGTTGGGCCAATGACTTCGACAATCGTATTTGATCCTATGATCCCGACGGTTTTGTTGGGGGTGGTTGGGGCGATTGCCCTTGCTGCGATAATCTTGGCTGTGATGCGCGGTTTGCAAGGATGGGCCTTGCGTGGACTTGCCATGCTGGTCGTACTTGCCGCGCTGTCCGGCCCGTCCTTTCAGCAAGAAGACCGCGCACCGCTTAGTGATATTGTGATCCTGCTAGAAGACAAAAGCGCCAGCCAAAAGCTGGGGGACCGTGCAACGCAAAGCACCCAAGCCGCCGATATGATCGCCGAGGCAATCGCAACACGCGACAATACCGAGCTGCGTCGAATTGTCATTCCTGATGGTACCGGCGACGCTGGTACGCAATTGATGGCAACCCTTGGCGATGCCTTGGCAGAAGAGCCTCGCGCGCGGATTGCTGGCATTCTTGCGGTCAGCGACGGGCGCATCCACGATGCCGATCTGCCTGTCGATTTGCCAGCGCCTTTGCATCTGCTGATGACGGGCCAGAAAACCGACTGGGATCGCCGCCTGTCCGTACGAAATGCCCCAGCCTTTGCGATTATCGGCGAACCTGTGACCCTGACCTTGCGGATTGATGATCTGGGTGCGGCCCCAGACGCGGGCGGGCTAGCGCAGCTGGACATTTCCGTTGATGGCGAAGAGGAGCAATCCTTCCGGGTGCCGATCGGGCAGGATCTTGACCTTCCGGTGACCTTGCCTCATGGCGGGCGCAACGTCATCCGGTTTTCCCTGCCTGAGGCGGACGGAGAGTTGACCGACCGCAATAACGCGGCGTTGATCCAGATGAACGGTGTGCGTGACCGCTTGCGCGTGCTGCTGGTCAGTGGCGAACCCCATCCCGGCGGGCGCACATGGCGCAATCTGCTCAAATCGGACAGCTCGGTCGATTTGGTGCATTTTACGATCCTGCGCCCCCCCGAAAAGCAAGATGGTGTCCCCGTTGACGAGCTTTCCCTGATCGCTTTTCCGACCCGTGAACTGTTCATGGATAAGATCGAGGATTTCGATCTTATCATCTTTGATCGGTACAAGCGGCGCGGCATTCTTCCCAGTCAATACCTTGAAAACGTAGCAAATTATGTGCGTCAGGGCGGTGCCGTATTGGTGGCCGCTGGCCGAGATTTTGCCAGCGCAGACAGCTTGTTTCGCTCGCCCCTTGGCGCGATTCTGCCAGCAACTCCATCTG
The DNA here is from genome assembly GCA_026421135.1 of Sulfitobacter sp. Lineage (GTDB taxonomy): Bacteria > Pseudomonadota > Alphaproteobacteria > Rhodobacterales > Rhodobacteraceae > Sulfitobacter. The sequence goes on from JAPKCR010000386.1 coordinate 2,677, forward strand.
CGCGCGTCATCGAAGATCCTTACCTGCCGGTTGTGTCTGATCTGGGCGAGCGCCATCCCGTGACGACAAACCTTCCTGGTCGTGGTGATTGGGGCCGGTGGTTGCGCCAAATTGACGTGACAGACCCCCAAGGCGATGTGGTGATGACGGGTAAAGACGAACGACCCTTGTTGGTCCTGAACCGTGTCGACGAAGGTCGCGTGGCACTGCTTGCCTCTGATCATGCATGGCTGTGGAACCGTGGCTATGAGGGTGGCGGACCACAGCTGGAATTGCTGCGTCGCCTTGCCCACTGGATGATGAAAGAACCCGAACTTGAGGAAGAAGCCCTGACCGCGACGGCAGATGGACAAACCATGCGCATCATTCGACGTACATTGGGTGACAGCGTCCCCCCCGTCACCATCACCGCCCCCGATGGCAGTACAGTCGAAATTCCGTTGACGGAAACCGCCCCCGGCTTGTTCGAAGGGGTATTCGAAGGACCGGAGATCGGCCTTTATCGCCTTGAGAACGGCGATCAGGTAAGCGTTATCGGGCTGGGCCCTGCTGCACCGCGTGAATTCATTGAGACGATTGCAAGCGGCGATACGATGGCACCGATCGTGGCCGCGATGCGCGGTGGTGTGGCCCGTATCGAAGACGGTCTGCCCCGCATTCGCGAGGTCAGAGCGGGACGCCCTGCGGCGGGGCGAGGCTGGATTGGCCTGACGCCCCGTGCTGCCTATGAGACACGCGATGTCAGGCAAACGCCGATCCTGCCCGGCTGGCTGGTTTTGCTGCTAAGTTCAGCACTGATCATTGCAGCATGGTTACGCGAAGGATGGGTTTGTTGCTCAAGGCATGAACTTGTTGCGAAAGCCCCACTCAACAGGGAAGGGCCAGCCCGTGGCTTTTGACGAGGCAGAGATCGATTACTCACCTCAGGCTTCTGACATCAAGAGTGCAGT
>JAPKCR010000387.1 GCA_026421135.1 Sulfitobacter sp.
ATGAGCCTTTGCCGAAGCGGTCAGGCCGGTTGAGAGGTGCACCGTTGCTTCGCAAACAAACTCATGTCCGGATTTAGAAAAGACGACATTCGCATCCGTTGGGCGTTCTGCGTATTTTTTAACTGCTTCGCCCAGTTCCGTTTTTACATGGGTTTGCAGGGCCTCGCCGATGTCGATCTGTTTGCCACTGATTTGATACCGCATATACTCTCCTTATTCATATGGTTCTGAACAGCGTCCATGACCGCAAAAAGCGCGGCTTGGGGCGGGGTCAGTTGCGGGTGGATGACGATGCGTTCAGATTGAATGCCTTTGGCCCTTTGTTGAAAGGGTAAGGTAGGACAAACATGGAACGTTGTGTCGCCATACCCCCATTGAGCGCCCGAAAGGCACCAGTTGTCAAATGAATCTGGCAAGAAATCGTGCAAAAAATAGCTTAGTAAATTTACGAAAAATTAGGAGATACGGAAATTATCACCCAGATAGACACGCCGGACGTTTTCATTCTGAACGACTTCGGACGGGGTGCCCGACATAAGGACTTTGCCCTCGTGCAAAATATAGGCACGATCCACTATTTCGAGGGTTTCACGCACATTGTGATCGGTAATAAGTACGCCGATCCCGCGTTTTTTCAGATCAGCGACCAGATGCCGAATATCATCCACTGATATCGGGTCCACCCCGGCAAAGGGCTCGTCAAGCAACAGATATTTGGGGTCAGCGGCCAGGCAACGCGCGATTTCCACGCGGCGGCGTTCACCGCCCGACAGTGCCAATGCGGGTGCGCGGCGCAAATGCTCGATGGAAAATTCGGACAGCAACTCTTCCAGTCGTTCCCGCCGCTTCCGCCCGTTTGATATTGAAATATCCAGGATGGCTGAAATGTTATCCTGTACGCTTAGCCCGCGAAAAATGCTCATCTCTTGAGGGAGATAGCCAATGCCCAACTGCGCGCGACGATACATGGGCAAAGAGGTCACATCCTTGCCGTCAATGGTCACAGTACCGCCTTCTGGCATGACAAGCCCGGCAACCGCATAAAAGGTTGTCGTCTTGCCGGAACCGTTTGGACCCAGCAGAGCAACGACCTCACCTCGATCAAGGTACATTGAGAAATCGCGGATAACCGTCTTTTTACGATAGGATTTGCGCAGGTGTTCTATCCGCAGGCCACCGCCGCCATGCTCTACCGTCAAGGGTGGAGTCGACATCAGTTGTTGCCACCTGGCTGCAGGACCGTTCTAACGCGGCCCGACATCTGCGCCGTTCCGTCTGAAAGTTTGACGCTCATCTTGTCAGAACTCAGCGCGTTGCGCCCTTGGGCTAGCAAAACATTCCCGGTCATCACGATTGTACCAGTGTCGATGTCATAATCTGCACGTTCTGATTCGGCGGCATCGGGGCCGGACACCAGTGTGACACCGCCCGTCGCCTCAAGCCGCGCGATACCTTCGCCGTTAGCGCGATATACGACCAGCACGCTAGATGCAGACAGCCGCATTTCGCCCTGGCCGATCAACACATTACCTGTAAAAATTGCTGTTCCCGTCGCTTGATCGACTGACAAGTTATCGGCAGTGACCTCTACTGGAAGCCCCGTATCCTGTCGGATCGTTCCAAAGGCCACATTGGCCCCTTGGGCCGCAACAGACATGGCGGAGAAAATCAAAAATATCGGCAGCAATATGTATTTCACGGAAGTTACTCTATCAAAGGTTTCGGTTTATATATCAGCTTCACCCGGTTTGTGAAAAACAATTGGGTGGCACCACCATTTTGTGGTTGCGTGATCGTCATCGCCCCCGCCTCAAGCGTACCTTCGGGGGCTGTGCCATAGACAGGCCCGGGGGATTCGACGTCAAGTGATGACAATCCGGAGGTCATCAAATCGCTCGTCAGCCGATACCCGGTCGAAGCCATGATGACCACATCGTCGGTAAGTTCGGCCCTGTTGGTGGCTAAATCGATCTCGGCTGAGTTGGATTGCAGCCGATATGATGTGCCCTGTGTCGTTGTAATCGTCACGCGGACGTTTTCCGCCTTGTTTGAGCCGATTTTTCCATCCGGCGTGGTCAATACATCAGCATAGAACGTCAACTCGTCGCCTTGGGCCGTGGCACCGGTAAAGAATGGCGCTGTAATTTGCTGATCGCGCAGTCTCTCCTGGATTTCTTTTTCAGCAAAGGGGATCGACTGCCCCGGATCAATGCCACGTGACAACAAGAACAGGGTCGACAACAGAGCCAAAGCCACGAGTGGGAAAAGCACCTTGAGCCAGGACACCAGTCTTGTGTAGCGGTCCGCCTGCATGATTTTTACCCCAGTCCGACGCGCAGGCAGTCGTGGATATGGATCAGACCTGCTGGAACATTTGTGCCATTCGGTTCGATAACCAGCAGACAGGTAATCTTGCGGTCATTCATAATGGCGACCGCCTTTTCGGCCAGCGCATCGGGGGCGATTGTCACTGGCGTTGTGGTCATCACATCGCGGGTGGTCTTGGACATCAGACCGTCCAGATGCCGGCCCAAGTCGCCACTGGTAATAATACCCTGCAAACTCCCTGCACCATCGGTGACAATCACTACACCAAATGACTTGCTGCTCATCATCATCAACGCGTCAGACATCGGCGCATCGTCTTTGACTACAGGTAATGAATCACCTGTGTGCATCAGGTCGGCGACGCGGCTAAGTCGCGCACCTAGTTTGCCACCGGGGTGAAATTCGCGGAAATGTTCTGCCGTGAATGACCGGTTTTCCATCAACGCGATGGCAACTGCGTCACCCATTGCCAGTGTCATGGTGGTGGATGTCGACGGGACAACGCCCGTACCGCAGGCCTCGGGCAGTTGTGGCAACAAAAGTACTACATCGCATTGCGCACCAAGGCTGCTGGCCTCGCGGCTGGTGATCCCGATTAACGGAATGGAAAAGCGTCGGGAATAGGAGATCAGGTTGGCCAGTTCGGGGGCTTCGCCGGAATTGGATATCGCAAGTACCACATCGTCGCCGGTGATCATGCCCAGATCGCCATGGCTTGCCTCGGCGGGATGTACGAATTGCGCGGGGGTGCCGGTGCTGGCCAGCGTTGCCGCGACTTTTTTGGCGATGTGGCCGGATTTTCCAATGCCAGTGACGATCACGCGGCCACGGGTGGCGATCAGTAGATCAATCGCCTGACGAAAGCGATCATCCAGACCATCAGCCAAAATAGTCAGCGCATCAGCCTCGGTTCGGATAACCCGCCGGGCAGTATCAATGAATGGGGTGTTCATACGTGTGCAAAAATATCCGTGTCGGGCCAGCCTGCCAGATCCAGTTGGGCACGGGTGGGAAGAAAATCAAAACACGCTTGCGCGATATCCATACGATCCTCGCGTAAAAGCATTACATTCAGCGCGTCACGCAATTTGTGCAGGTGCAAAACATCTGATGCCGCATATTCAATTTGCGCTTTTGTCAGAGTGTCCGCACCCCAGTCGCTGGATTGCTGCGTTTTGGAGACATCAACATTCAGCAATTCTTGCAGCAGGTTTTTCAGCCCGTGACGGTCGGTGTAGGTGCGCACGAGTTTGGACGCGATCTTGGTGCAATAAACCGGGCTCGCAGTGACG
>JAPKCR010000388.1 GCA_026421135.1 Sulfitobacter sp.
GCTATCGTTGAAACTGAAAACGCCGGGGCAACAACCCCGGCGTTTTTGTGTTCGAACCGGTGGCGTTGCTATTGTGCCGCGCGGGTTGCCGTCAGTTGAATTTCGATGGTGACATCAAAGCCCAAGGTCGCTGTGTCGGTCACACTCTGACCAACTGCAAAGTCGCGTCTGTCCAATGTCGTGGTGCCGCGCATCGTCGCTTTGTCGCCGTCTAGGGTCAGGGAAAAGGGCAGGGACACGGGCACCGATTGGTCTTTTACGGTGAGCGTTCCATCGGCCAGATAGGTGTCAGCGGCGACGGTTATATCGGCCTGAAACGTGGCTGTGGGGAAATTGTCAGCATTAAAGAAATCCGTGCCCATCGCCTGATCCGTAACAGATCCAATGGTCAGCGAGGGGACGGCGATAGTCGTCATGACTTCGCCCGCCTTGCCGTCTTGCACCGTTTCGTCAAAGGAAATGGCGGACGTCCAATCGGCAAAGGTGCCACTTACGGAAGATCCGAATTGGATGACCGAAATGCCGATTATGCCGTCCTGCACAGTCCATTCAGATGCAACCTGTTCCAGCGCCTGCGCGGCTTCTGCGCCGTTCTTGTCAGCCGCAACGCCCAAACCAAACCCGAGGGCCAGTGTTGCAGCCCAGATCGCAAAGGCGGTGCTGACAGGGGCGCTGCTGTGATGTTGAGCAGGCATGGGGCCGATGGCGGGCTCTCCGGGCAGCATGCGGCGCAAGGTCGAATCGCGGTCAATAAAGTGGTGCTTTAGCGCGCCGGCGATATGCAGGACCAATGCGCCCATCAGGACTTTGCCCGAAATTACATGCACCGTGCCGAACAGATTTTCGATGCTGGTGCTTTTGGGGATCAACGGCAAGTTCTGACCAAAAGGCCACCAGATTGGCGCAAAGCCGGACGCGGCGGCATGGGTGATCCAACCAGCGAGTGGCACAAGAACGATCGATGCATACAGCACCCAATGGACGGTTTCAGCCAGCCAGCTTTCCAGTTTGTGGTCGGCATTCAGCAGGCCCGGCTTGGGCTGGATTATGGCCCAGATGATCCGCAGCAAGGCCACAAAAAACACGGCCACGCCCATAGTCTTGTGTAGCGAAAAATACCACGCTTTCTCGGTAAGCTGGGCCTGGGTCTCGTGAGGGAGATCCTCGGCAAACAGGCCGGATGCGATCAAGGACAGGATCAGAAGGGCGGTCAGCCAGTGAAAGGTCTTCGTGACGCCGCCGTAACGGATCGCAGTGTTGCTAATGGCCATCTTCGACTCCGGATTCATTTGGGTTGAGTGTAATTGATTGTAGGGGCCAGACAATTGCGGATATGCGCACAGGGTCGGTGCAGGCTTGTTTGCATCGACCCCACGCGTTAAAGGCGTTCCAAAGAAAAAAACGGGGGACCTTATGAGCATTGCATTCGTATATCCGGGCCAAGGCGCGCAAACCATCGGAATGGGCCGCGATCTGGCAGACGCCTATCCAGCGGCTAAAGCCGTCTTTGACGAGGTGGATGAGGCGCTTGGCGAGAAGCTGTCGACATTGATCTGGGAGGGCGACGCAGAGGCGTTAACCCTGACACAAAACGCGCAACCTGCTTTGATGGCTACCTCCATGGCCGCGATGGCTGCCTTGAACGCCGAAGGGATCACGGTCGAGAAAGCCGCATATGTTGCGGGGCATTCGCTGGGTGAGTATGCGGCGCTTTGTGCGGCAGGTACTTTTTCATTGGCCGATACCGCGCGATTGCTGCGTATTCGTGGCCGCGCGATGCAGGCGGCTGTGCCGGTCGGGCAGGGGGCAATGGCTGCCCTGCTGGGTCTGAGTTTTGAGCAAGCCGAACAGGTTGCAGCCGACGCGGCCCAAGGCGAAGTGTGTCAGGTCGCCAATCAAAACGATCCGGCGCAGAATGTCGTGTCGGGCAGCAAGGCCGCCGTCGAACGCGCGCTTGATTTGGCTAAGGCCGCTGGCGCGAAACGTGCCTTGCTATTGCCGGTGTCGGCACCGTTCCACTGTGCGCTGATGGCCCCCGCTGCCGAAGAAATGGCGCAGGCTTTGGCCGACGTGACCATGCACGCACCAAAGGTGCCGGTGGTGGCAAATGTGATCGCAGAGGCCGTCAGTGACCCGGACCAGATTCGCAAGCTGCTGATCGAGCAGGTCACCGGTCAGGTGCGTTGGCTGTCGTCCGTTGAATGGATGGGCGCGCAAGGCGTGACCGAGATTTGGGAGATCGGCGCAGGCAAAGCCCTGTCCGGTATGATCCGCCGCATCAACAAAGATATCACTTGCGTGAACGTTGGCAACGCGGCAGACGCTGCAGCGATGAATACGGCGTGAGCCGGGATAAAAGGACAGTATATGTTTGATCTGACAGGAAAAAATGCGCTTATCACGGGCGCGTCTGCTGGCATTGGCGCTGCTATTGCTCGCAGTATGCATGCTCAGGGCGCGACCGTTGGGTTATCTGGGACGCGGACCGAGCTGCTTGAAAAACTGGCGGCCGAACTGGGCGACCGCACTCATGTATTGCCGTGTAACCTAAGCGATATGAGCTCGGTTGAAGCACTGCCAAAGCAAGCGATTGAGGCGATGGGGTCAGTGGACATTTTGGTCAATAATGCGGGCATCACACGCGATAACCTGTTTATGCGCATGACGGATGACGAGTGGGATTCAGTGATTAGCGTGAACCTCACGGCGACATTCAAGCTGTGCAAAGGCGTGATGCGTGGCATGATGAAATCCCGCTGGGGCCGGATCGTGAATATCTCGAGCGTCGTAGGCGCGGTAGGTAATCCTGGACAAGCCAACTATGCGGCATCCAAGGCGGGAATGGTTGGTATGTCAAAATCACTGGCCTATGAGGTCGCCAGCCGTGGCATCACGGTAAATGCGATTGCGCCGGGGTTCATTACCACAGCGATGACGGACAAGCTGACAGACGATCAAAAAACGGTAATCATGTCGCAGATTCCTTTGGAGCGTATGGGCGATGTGTCCGAGGTAGCCGCAGCCGTTGTTTATCTGGCCAGCGTCGAGGCCGCCTATGTCACAGGAACAACCTTGCATCTGAACGGCGGCATGGCCATGTTGTGACCCTGCGCTGCAAAGCGTTTGCCAAATGTGCGTCTTATGTTAAAGGATGCGCAGATTTGAATCTGGGAAGGCTTGATTGCCCCCCATGCCTTGTGTCAACAAGGACCATAGCCGCCCTTCGGGGCACGATCCAAACGGGCCATTAGGCTTTGGGCGGAAACAGAAGAGGGCAATAGTAGCCCGAATGAATGAGGACTGATTATGAGCGACGTCGCAGAACGCGTAAAGAAGATCGTTGTAGAGCACTTGGGTGTTGAAGAAGACAAAGTAGTCGAGAACGCATCGTTCATCGATGATCTTGGCGCAGACAGCCTCGATACTGTTGAGTTGGTTATGGCGTTCGAAGAAGAGTTCGGCATCGAAATTCCTGATGATGCAGCTGAAAACATTCAAACATTCGGCGACGCAGTCAAGTTCATCAAAGAAGCGTCCTAAGCTTCTCTGTTGATTGCCTGTTTAGCGGGCAGATCGGCAAAATCATTCTAAAACGGCGGCCCTCCAAAGCGGAAG
>JAPKCR010000011.1 GCA_026421135.1 Sulfitobacter sp.
CTGGCCATTAGGCATGATTTTGAACTGGGGGCCATTGATGTGGGTTATCCCGGAATTGTGGGTCTGTGCATTGCTGATTTCAGCAGGGCTGCTCGGTGGGATCGGTCAAATCATGATCACCTCTTCGTTCAGGTTCGGACCTGTTTCGATGCTGGCACCGTTTGATTATGCGTCGATGATTTTTGCCACCATCATTGGCTGGCTGATCTTTAGCGAAGTACCCTCGTCGGCAATCTTGATCGGTGCAGGGCTGGTAATAACTGGCGGTGTTTTGATCATTTGGCGTGAGCGGCAGTTGGGTTTTGATCGTTCAAAGGCCAAAGCCAGCAGTACGCCCCAAGGCACGCCCAGTTAGGCAGGTACGCTACCGCCGCCCCATGTGAAATTTCGCGGCAGGAGGGAAAAGCATGCTAGCGTGATCCTTTAACCGTGCGGGAATCATTCAATTTCGAAGGATCAGCGCATCATTTCTGGGAGGGAAAATAATATGAAACTTAGACCAATATTGGCCGCGACATTTGCCTTGGGTTTCGCCGCGACGAGCGCATTGGCGCAAGATTGTGCCGCCTCAAAATGGGGAGCGGATGATCAGATCGGATCGGCAAACTTGATAAGTGCAGATCGGACGCTTGAGGCCGCGAAGCTGATCAAACAGGGTAAATCCTTGCCGCTCGGTATCGTGATTGGCCCAGATACACCCGCGTTCCCACCACGGTCATTAAGTCTACAAATTGTGCAGCCGAACCAGCAAGGTGGGCAAAAACTGTCGAGCTTTGGCTACGAGGGCAATTATAACGACGATATCATCCAGACTTGGATCGGCATCGGGTCTCAGCTTGATGGGTTAGGGCATTTGGGCGAAAACGGTCAATACTACAACTGTCTGGACGAAAAGGAGATTTCCGCGATTGGTGGTTTGACCAAGCTAGGAACACATGCGGTACCGCCGTTGGTCGCCCGCGCGGTTATCATCGATATGGCCAAGCATTTCGGAAAAGAGACGATGGCCGCCGGCGAACATTTTGGCGAGGCCGAGATTAAAGCCGCGATGGATGCACAAGAGGTCACGGTCAACGAAGGCGATATCGTTTTGTTCCACACTGGTTGGACTGATGGCACGCTAGAAAGCGACCCGACAGCATGGGGGTCAACCGAACCGGGCCTGAACAACGAGGGTGCAGTGTATATTGCGTCGATGAACCCGATGGCCGTCGGTGCGGATACCTGGGGGCTTGAAGCGATCCCCGCCAAAGAAGGGGACAAAGTTTTCTACGGTCACGTGACGCTGCTGAAAGACAACGGAATCTACATTCTTGAAACCATGAACACCGGTCCGCTTGTGCGCGACGGCGTCAAGGAATTCATGTTTGTTTTGGGACAGCCACTGATCAGAGGCACAGTTCAGGCGATGATCAACCCAGTCGCGTTGTACTGACGCCACCCTGAAAACAAGAACGGCGCGGGTGTTAACCGCGCCGTTCGAGTGTTTGGCCTGTTAGGCTGTCGGCTTACGCTCGCACAAGCTTTTCATATGATTCAGAGATGTCGCGCGTCAGGGCACCAACCTCGAAGGTGTAATCCGCAATCTGACCAACTGGCGTAATTTCGGCGGCGGTGCCTGTTAGCCAGCACTGCTCAAAGCTTTCAAGCTCTTCCGGCATGATCCGGCGCTCGTGAACAATTACGCCTTTTTCCTTGAGCATTCCGATCACAGTCTGCCGCGTCAGACCGTTAAGGAAGCAGTCGGCCAGCGGCGTGTGAACTTCGCCATCCTTGACGAAGAAGATATTAGCACCCGTCGCTTCGGCCACATAGCCACGGTAATCCATGAACAAAGCGTCAGAACAGCCTTTGGCCTCTGCGGCATGCTTGGACGTGGTGCAGATCATATACAGACCTGCCGCTTTTGCGTGCACCGGGATCGTCTCGGGCGAAGGGCGCTTCCATTTGGAGATATCGAGCTTGGCACCCTTCATCTTGGCGTCGCCGTAATAATTGCCCCATTCCCAACCTGCAATCGCCAGTCGCACAGGGTTGCGCGCAGCCGATACGCCCATGTCTGGGCCGGCACCACGCCACGCGAGCGCGCGCACGTAGGCGTCTGTCCAGCCATTGGCTTGCAGCATTTCGTATTTTGCGGCTTCGATTTCATCCACAGTATAGGGGATTTCAAAATCCAGATACTGGGCGGATTTACGAAGGCGTTCTGAATGCTCACGGCTTTTAAAAATCTTGCCGTTATAGCACCGCTCGCCTTCGAATACGGACGAAGCATAATGCATGGCATGGGTCAGAATGTGGACGTTGGCATCACGCCAATCGACCATTTTGCCGTCCATCCAGATCTTGCCGTCGCGATCATCATATGCACCGTCCATGGTGAATCCTTCCTTGATGCGTCATCATAATTTACGAATGTTGCGTTAAATGCGCCATAACCGGACATTTTCTTACGCAAAACATGGGATTCGTTAGCCTTTGACACTTGGAAAGTCAACAACGCTGACGTAAAGTTGGCCCCGAAGTTGCAGGAGAGAACAATGGCAGACGGACGCGGCACATCTTCCCATTCTGGTGAGAACCTGTTGTTCTTGACCGACGAACAGCTGCGGCAGGCGATCGAGGCCATGTTCTTCGCCTATCGGGGCTTTACCGCTGACCCGGACCGGATTTTGGTCGATCTGGCCTATGGCCGCGCGCATCACCGCGCCATCCACTTTATCAATCGCGCACCGGGAACAACTGTAAACAATTTACTAGGTTTGCTGGGTGTTACAAAACAGTCCCTAAATCGTGTGTTGCGCACGCTGATCGCCGATGGTCTTGTGCAAAGCCAAGTGGGAAAATCAGACAAGCGGGAGCGTCATTTGCATTTGACTGAAGCAGGCCGCGCGCTTGAACAGAGCCTTTCGGATGCGCAGCGCGTGCGGATGCGCAGCGCCTTTCGCGAAGCAGGGCCAGAGGCCGTTGCCGGTTTTCGTAGTGTGTTAGAGACGATGATGGACCCAGAAATGCGCCATAGCTATATGCGCCTCAAGGAGAATGGCGGATGAGCGAAATGGATGCGCATCTGCTGATCGTTGATGACGATGAACGCATACGGACATTGTTGCAGAAATTCTTGATGCGGCACGGGTTCTTGGTAACCTCTGCGCGTGACGCGGCGCATGCAAGACGGATCTTGGCCGGATTGGACTTCGACTTGATCGTGCTGGATGTGATGATGCCAGGCGAAGATGGCCTAAGCTTGACGCGCAGTCTGCGCGAGAAGATGACGACCCCGATTTTGCTGCTGACTGCAAAGGGCGAGACGGACAACCGGATCGAGGGGCTTGAGGCTGGCGCAGATGACTATTTGGCAAAGCCGTTCGAGCCAAAGGAATTGCTGCTGCGCATCAACGCGATTTTGCGGCGCATGCCGGATACCAGCGTTTCAGATACCGCGCCAAAGGTTCTGTCAATGGGGCCGATCCGCTATGATATAGAACGGGGCGAGCTATGGCAGGGCGACGATCTGGTTCGGCTTACAGCGACTGAAATCCAGTTGATGCGGATTTTTGCAGCCCAGCCAGGCGTCGCTTTGAGCCGGTCAAAGTTGGTCGAAGACCTAGGCCGGGATCGCGGGCAGGCGCAGGAACGTGCCGTTGATGTCCAGATTACGCGCCTGCGGCGCAAGATTGAGGACAATCCAAAGCAGCCACGATACCTGCAGACTGTTCGGGGTGCGGGATATATGTTGGCACCAGACTAGGTAGGCCACTGTTGATGGGGGGTACGCCCTCATATCCCCATAGCGAAATTTTCAACGAGAGAAGTTGTGGGCAGTGTCTGGAAGGCGCGGGCTTGGCAGTCTATGGTCAATGCAGATTTGACTGATGGGGTTTGGCAGAGATGACGGAAACTGCGGTAGAAGAAATGAGCTTTGAAGCGGCGATGGCTGAGCTTGAAAAGGTATTGGGCCAACTTGAACGCGGCGATGTGGCGTTGGATGAGAGCATCGCGCTGTACGAGCGTGGCGCAAAGTTGAAAAAGCGCTGTGAAGCCAAGTTGAAAGAAGCGGAAGAAAAAGTCGCACAGATCACCTTGGACGGGGATGGAAATCCGACAGGGGTGATGGCTGTTGACGGGATTTGATTTCCAGACAGAAAACGACCTGGCGGCGCGACCTTTTGATGAGGCGCTGCGCCATGCTGCCGATTTGGCTACTGGGCAGATCTTGCACGGGCTTGGCGGTGTAGATGGCACGATCGCCGAGGCGATGCGCTATGCGGTCACTGGTGGCAAAGGTCTGCGCGCGTTTCTTGTGATCGAGAGTGCGCGGCTGCACGGTATTCTGGATGCGCAGGCGGCACCTTGTGCCGGTGCAATCGAGGCGCTTCATGCCTATTCGTTGGTTCATGACGATCTGCCCTCGATGGATGATGATGCGCTGCGCCGGGGGCACCCAACGGTCCATGTACAGTGGGACGAAGCCACGGCTGTACTAGCCGGAGATGCGTTGCAGTCATTGGCGTTCGAACTGATTGCACATTCGGGATGCCCTGATGCCGCCCGTGTGGCGTTAATCGCGGGATTGGCTCGTGCGTCCGGTGTGCGTGGGATGGTCGGTGGGCAAGCGATGGATATCGCAGCCGAGACCGCCAGTCAGCCGCTGAGCCTTGCGCAGATCACTGATTTACAGGCGGGTAAAACTGGCGCGTTGTTTGAATGGGCAGCAACTGCTGGTCCGGTCATGGCGGGCCATGATACCGGTCCGTTAAAACGCTACGCCCGTGATCTTGGGCTTGCTTTTCAGATTGCCGACGACATTATAGATATTGAGGGTGACGTGGAAACTGTGGGCAAGGCCGATGGCAAGGACGCGGATGCAGGCAAGGCAACGTTTGTATCATTGCTGGGTCTTGAGCCAGCCAAAGCGCGGGCGCGCGAGCTTGTGCAGTTGGCTTGCGATGCTTTAGCACCTTATGGGGACGACGCAGAAACCTTGCGAGAAGCAGCACGCTTCGTTATTGCGCGCAAAAGCTGATCCGGCGGAGGGGCCAGATGACCGATAGACCCGAGACACCATTGCTGGACCGAGTTACGCGACCTGCGGACCTGAAACAGTTTTCTGATGCTGAGTTGATCAAGCTCTCGCACGAACTTCGTGAGGAGACGATTTCGGCCGTTTCGGAAACCGGCGGACACTTGGGTGCGGGTCTTGGCGTTGTTGAACTGACAGTCGCCTTGCACGCCGTGTTTGATACGCCCCGCGACAAGCTGGTTTGGGATGTTGGACACCAGTGTTATCCCCACAAGATTTTGACCGAGCGGCGCGATCGCATCCGTACATTGCGAATGAAGGACGGATTGAGCGGTTTCACCAAGCGCAGCGAATCCCCCTACGACCCATTTGGCGCGGCCCATAGTTCAACCTCAATCTCTGCCGCATTGGGCTTTGCCGTTGCGCGTGATCTGGGCGGCGTTGTGCCCGAAGGGCTGGGTGATGCGATTGCGGTGATCGGTGACGGGTCGATGTCTGCTGGCATGGCATACGAGGCGATGAACAACGCGGGGCATCTCAAAAAACGGATGTTCGTGATCTTGAATGACAACGAGATGTCGATTGCTCCGCCTGTTGGCGCGATGTCATCTTATCTAAGCCGTTTATACGCGGAAGAGCCGTTTCAAGATTTCAAGGCGGCTGCAAAGGGTGCGGTTAGTCTGCTGCCCGGCCCGTTCCGCGAAGGGGCAAAGCGCGCCAAGGATATCCTGAAAGGCATGGCTGTCGGCGGGACATTGTTCGAACAGCTGGGCTTTTCTTATTTGGGTCCAATCGACGGGCATGATTTGAATCAACTGTTGCCTGTCCTTCGCACCGTTAAGGCGCGGGCAACGGGGCCGACCCTGATCCACGTCATCACCAAAAAGGGCAAGGGCTATGGCCCGGCAGAGGCGGCCCGCGACAAGGGGCATGCCACGGCCAAGTTTAACGTTTTGACCGGAGAGCAGAAAAAAGCGCCGTCAAATGCGCCAAGCTATACGCGTGTATTTGCGGACACCCTGATTGCTGAAGCTGCAAGGGATGACAAGATTTGTGCCGTGACGGCAGCCATGCCCGATGGCACCGGACTGAATCTGTTTGCTGAACGCTATCCTAGCCGTTGCTTTGATGTGGGCATTGCAGAGCAGCACGGCGTGACATTTTCAGCCGCACTGGCTGCTGGTGGCATGAAACCGTTTTGCACGATGTACTCCACGTTTTTGCAGCGGGGGTATGATCAGGTCGTGCATGACGTTGCGATCCAGCGCTTGCCGGTTCGCTTTGCGATAGATCGTGCCGGATTGGTCGGGGCCGATGGTGCGACTCATGCCGGTGCTTTCGATGTTGCATTTCTAGCAAACCTGCCGGGGATGGTCGTGATGGCCGCGGCCGATGAGGCCGAGCTGGTGCACATGGTCGCCACCGCCGCTGCACATAATGACGGGCCGATTGCGTTCCGGTTCCCGCGTGGCGAGGGCAATGGCGTTGATATGCCTGAACGTGGTGTGCCGTTGGAAATCGGCAAAGGCCGGATCATCGCAAAGGGCAAGCGTGTCGCGCTGTTGTCCTTCGGGACCCGTCTGGCAGAGGTCGAAAAGGCGGCCGAATCGCTGCAAGCCAAGGGGATCACACCAACAATTGCTGATGCACGCTTTGCCAAACCACTCGATCGGGACATGATTTTGACGCTGGCGGCAGATCACGAGGCCCTGATCACGATAGAGGAAGGCGCAGTGGGCGGGTTCGGCAGTCACGTCGCCCAACTTTTGGCCGATGAGGGTGTATTCGATCTAGGTCTCAAGTATCGATCGATGGTTTTGCCGGATACGTTCATAGATCAGGCCAGCCCCGCCGATATGTATGCGGTTGCTGGCATGAACGCCGAACAGATCGAAGCCAGGGTGCTGGATGTACTGGGCATTGCCAGCATCGCCGCGCAGCGGGCCTGACGCGCAGGCCCGCACAAATTTAGGCGTCCAGCAATTGGCGCGCGGCGACGATGCCAAGTGCTGCTGACGCGGCCTCGCGGCCCTTTTCCACAAAATGCGCACGGTAGATTGTATTGTGGTGATCGGTTTCCTGATAGTGATGCGGAGTCAGGGACACGGACAGAACGGGCACGCCCGTGTCCAAACCAACCCGCATCAGGCCATCAACAACCGCTGAAGCGACAAAATCGTGGCGGTAAATGCCACCATCAACGACAAAAGCAGCACAAATTATCGCGTCATATTTGCCGGTCTTGGCAAGAGTTTGCGCCATCAAAGGCATCTCGAATGCGCCGGGCACATCGACCACGTCGATCTGACCGGTGGGGATGGTTTCGGAAAACCCGTCATAGGCACGATCAACGATATCGGCATGCCAACGGGCTTTGATAAAGGCGTAGCGGGTGTGTGTCATAGTGATCTCCTTTTTTTCGTCAGCGACACAAGTCACCCAAGGCGATCACGGTTGCGAACGGCCCTAATCAGGGACCGCGCAAACGCATTCTCTTCCATCCGGACTATGACCGTCGGCTCTGGCATCTCACCAGATCTGCTGACCAACTGCCCCGTTGGGCCGTCGCGCTCGCGGGCTCGTGGCACAAGGCCACATACCGCCGGTGGGGAATTACACCCCGCCCTGAGAATGCGTGCAAGTTGCCAAGGTAGGGGCTGGTCTGCAATACCAAAAATGAAATCGCTGAAAAGGCATAGAAAAATGCACCCTAACCCGATCTACCATGATGCAGATATTGCCAAGAACATCGCATTTGCCCGCGAACGTGGTTTCGGTGTGCTTGCCACAAATGGTGATTTTGGTCCGCTTATATCCCACGTGCCATTCTTGTTGAACGAAGCGGGCGATATTGCTGACCTTCATCTGGTTCGGTCTAACCCAATCGCGCGGGTGCTTTCCGAGCCGATCAAGGTAAAGTTAGCCGTTGTTGGTGGCGACACCTACATTTCGCCCGACTGGTATGGCATCGACGATCAGGTTCCAACTTGGAATTATGTGGCGGTTCATTTGACGGGCGTTCTTGAGTTGCGTCCTGCGGATGAACTGCTTGACCTGTTGGATCGCCAGTCTGCGGCGTACGAGGGCAGGCTGTTGCCCAAAAAGCCGTGGACGACAGACAAGATGCAAGATGAGACGATGCAAAAGATGATGCGGATGATCGTGCCATGCCGCATGACCGTCACCGGCGTCGATGGCACTTGGAAGCTAAGCCAGAACAAGACAGATGCGGTACGTCTGGGGGCCGCGGACGGTGTGGCCGCGCATGGGTTCGGGGCCGAGACTGAAATCATCGCCAAAATGATGCGTGATGTGGTTGGGGGCTAAAAAACAAGAGATTGCACCAAGTGGCTTTGACAGTGATAGTTGGCGCAACTCTTGGAGGAGACAACGATGAAGCTCTATTATTCCCCGACCTCGCCCTATGTCCGCAAGGTTATGGTCTTGCTGCACGAGACCGGTCAGATCGACGATGTGACGCTGGAAACGATGGCGACCACACCTTTGGCACCGGACGCGGCGCTGTTGTCCAAGAACCCGCTGACCAAAGTGCCCGCTCTTGAGCGGAGCGAAGGGCCAACACTGTATGACAGTCGCGTGATTTGCGCCTATCTTGATGATCGTGCGGGCAACAAACTGTACCCTACGGGCGCGCGCCGCTGGGATACCCTGACGCTTGAGGCGACGGCAGACGGCATTCTGGATGCTGCACTGTCGATGATTTATGAGTTGCGGATGCGACCCGAAGACAAGCAGATGCCTGAATGGATCGAGGGGCAGTGGGGCAAAATCGAACGCGCTGTTGCTGCATTGAACACCCGTTGGGTTAGCCAATTATCCGGCCCGCTGGATATGGGGCAAATCGCCGTTGGCTGTGCCCTTGGTTATCTCGATTTCCGGCACGGCGCTCGAAATTGGCGAAAAGGGAACGACGCGCTAGCGAAATGGGCAAAAACTTTTGATTCGCGCGCCTCAATGCAAGCAACTGTGCCGCCAGCTGCATAAATTAGCAAAATTTCAGGGTTTTAATACCATTGAACCCCTACCTGCGACGGTTTGCACGTCAAAGGCATCTGGACGTGCGCAGCCCATACGGCTAGTAAACAACAGAATTGCGGGAGGCGTGTTTTTGCCACCCCTTGGATTAATGGCCTTTTGGCCCTCGATTTGGAGTTAACCCGTGTCCCAAGCAGAAGATCACGCAGGCACCCGGAGGGATTTCCTCTACTACGCCACGGCAGGTACAGGTGCGGTCGCCGTCGGCGCGGCAGTCTGGCCTTTGGTCAATCAAATGAACCCATCCGCAGATGTTAAGGCGCTGTCGTCTATCCGCGTTGATGTCTCAGCGGTCGAGCCGGGCACACAGTTGACGGTCAAATGGTTGGGCAAGCCTGTCTTTATC
The DNA here is from genome assembly GCA_026421135.1 of Sulfitobacter sp. GTDB lineage: Bacteria > Pseudomonadota > Alphaproteobacteria > Rhodobacterales > Rhodobacteraceae > Sulfitobacter. Next base: position 9,426 of record JAPKCR010000011.1, read on the forward strand.
CGCCGCCGCACCGAAGAAGAAATCGCCAAAGCTCGCGAAGTCGAGATTTCTGATCTGCCCGATCCCGGCGCAGAAAATGCCAACATCACAGCGGGTGCGCCTGCTACAGATGAAAACCGCGCAATGGTTGGTAAGGAAGACTGGCTGGTCATGATGGGCGTTTGTACGCACCTTGGCTGTGTGCCTTTGGGCGACGCGGGCGACTTTGGCGGCTGGTTCTGCCCTTGCCACGGTTCGCACTATGATACGGCGGGTCGTATCCGCAAAGGTCCAGCACCACGCAACCTGCCGGTGCCACTTGCAGAATTCGTGGACGAAACCACGATCAAATTGGGTTAAGGGAGAACTAGAATGGCTGGAATTCCTCACGACCATTACGAGCCAAAATCAAACGGCGAAAAGTGGCTGCATCGCCGCCTGCCGGTTGTTGGGCTGTTGTATGACACATTGATGATCCCGACACCAAAGAACCTGAACTGGATGTGGATCTGGGGTATCGTTCTGACGTTCTGTCTGGCGCTACAGATCATCACCGGTATCGTTTTGGCAATGCACTATACGCCGCATGTCGATCAGGCGTTTGCCTCGGTTGAACACATCATGCGCAACGTGAATGGCGGCTATATGCTGCGCTACATGCACGCGAACGGCGCATCGCTGTTCTTTATCGCTGTGTATGCCCACATTTTCCGTGGCCTGTACTATGGTTCCTACAAAGCACCACGCGAGGTGACGTGGATCATCGGTATGCTGATCTATCTGTTGATGATGGGCACTGCATTCATGGGCTACGTTCTGCCATGGGGTCAAATGTCATTCTGGGGTGCGACTGTTATTACCGGTCTATTCGGCGCTGTGCCCTTCGTTGGCGAAGCTATCCAAACCCTGCTTTTGGGTGGTCCAGCGGTTGATAACGCAACGCTGAACCGCTTCTTCAGCCTCCACTACCTGTTCCCGTTTGTAATTGCTGGTCTGGTTATCGTGCACATCTGGGCGTTCCACACGACCGGCAACAACAACCCAACCGGTGTAGAGGTGCGTCGCGGATCGAAGGAAGAAGCAGAGAAAGATACACTGCCCTTCTGGCCGTACTTCGTCATGAAAGATTTGTTCGCGTTGGCTGTGATCCTGGTGATCTTCTTTGCGATCGTCGGCTTTATGCCAAACTATCTTGGCCACCCCGATAACTACATCGAAGCGAACCCGCTCTCGACGCCTGCGCACATTGTTCCTGAATGGTACTTCTTGCCATTCTACGCCATTTTGCGCGCCTTTACTTCTGAAGTATGGGTCGTTCAGATCGCGTCCTTCGTGACCGGCGGCATTATCGACGCCAAGTTCTTTGGAGTGTTGGCGATGTTCGGTGCGATTGTCGTGATGGCATTGGTGCCATGGCTGGACACATCAAGCGTGCGGTCGGGCCGGTATCGTCCGATGTTCAAATGGTGGTTTGCCCTGCTGGTCGTCGATTTCTTTGCGCTGATGTGGCTTGGTGCCATGCCCGCCGAAGAGCCATATGCAAGCCTTTCGTTAATCGCCTCTGCCTATTGGTTCGGGTACTTCCTGATCATCTTGCCGCTGCTTGGCGTGATCGAGAAGCCGTTGGCGCAGCCTGACACCATCGAAGCCGATTTCTCGTCTCACTATGACGCGAAAACTGGCGGCACCAAGACGCTGGTCAACCCAGCAGAGTAAGGACCATGACAATGATCAAGAAAACTTTCATATCGGCTGTTGTCGCCTTGGGCCTTACTGGGTCTGCTGCTTTCGCGGCGGGTGGCGAAGCACATGTCGAAGACTTTGACTTTCCTTTCGAAGGCCCGTTTGGGTCCTACGACACCAACCAGCTTCAACGTGGTCTTCAGATCTACACCGAAGTTTGTTCTGCGTGCCACGGTCTGAAATTTGTACCGTTGCGTACATTGGCCGATGACGGTGGCCCACATCTGCCCGAAGACCAGGTGCGTGCCTATTCGGAGCGCTACGAAGTATTCGACAGTGAGCTTGACGATTTCCGTCCGGCCACGCCGGTTGACCACTTTCCCGGTTCTGCACTTGAGAACGCACCGGACCTAAGCCTGATGGCCAAAAGCCGTGCCGGTTTTCACGGTCCATACGGTTTGGGTATCAACCAGTTCTTCAAAGGTATCGGCGGACCAGAATACATCGCATCCCTGATGGTTGGTTACGAAGAAGCGCCAGAATGTGCACCCGAGGACTTCCCGGGTTCCTATAACAAAGCGTTCGCGAATGGTGGTATCCCTGACTCGTGCAAAGACGAGCATGGACATTCCACAGTCGAGGGCAGCTGGATCGCAATGGCGCAGCCGCTGTATGGCGACGACGTTGAATATGCCGATGGCCACGAATCTGATCTGCATCACGAGGCTATGGATGTTGCTGCATTCCTAACGTGGACAGCCGAGCCGAAGATGATGGCACGCAAGCAGGCAGGTTTTGCCGGTGTGGTCTTTCTGACGCTCTTGTCGGTACTGCTTTATCTTACAAACAAACGTATTTGGGCACCGATCAAAAACAAGGAAGACTGATTTATCAGTTTTCGATGTTGAAAAAAATAAAGCCTTCTGGATCCTACTAGATCCGGAAGGCTTTTTCGTTTGTGCAAAGTGGGGAGACTTCTTGGAACGCACAAACAAATCTGTCGTAATAAGAGAGAAGAGCAAGTGTCCAGATCAATTGAACACCCTAGCAAAGGTGGGTAACTACCTTTGCTGAACTCATTCTCTCTACCTCTCTAGAACGGACTAACATCATTCTGACTAGAAGAGTGACGTTTATCGTTAGCCCGCATCTTTCTATATACTAACCAATAGTTAACTTCCCGATGCGGGTATGTGACATTTGTCACTTAAGGCTCAGATAGTTTCCGACAACGCTAGTTTTTTGAGGTTTTCTTTCTCGAGGATGCGCAAAGAGCCACGACCAAGATCAATCACGCCGTCCCGTTTCCAAATGGCAAGCGTCTTGGAAACTGACTCCCTGCTGGCCCCTACGAATTCGGCCAGTTCTGCCTGCGAAATCCTGATGGTGTGAGTTTGCGCACCATTGCTTGATGCGATGTACAATATTTTTTGGGCTAGGCGCATCGGCAACGGAAGAAATACCTGATCACGCAGCTGTTGACCCATCCAGCGCATGCGTCGTCCTGCAAGCTGGATCATATCAACACCCAATTCCGGACGTTTGTTCAAGGCTGACAAAACATCCTTGTTATTGATTCCCCAAACTGTCGAATTTTCGACAGCGATAACTGTCGCAGTCCGTGGGCCCGGATCAAACAAGGCAATTTCGCCAAAGATTGCCCCTTCGTACATAACATCAAGGATCAGCTTGCGCCCCTCGGCTGACAAGACGCTGAACTCCAACGCCCCACTGCCAATCGCAAACAGGGTTTCGCCCTCATCGTCTTGTTCGAATAAAATATCACCTCTTGCGAGTTCTTTTTCGGTGGCCAGCTCAATCATTAGTTGCTTCAGCGCGCCAGACGCACTGGCCAGAAATCCGTTATCGATCAGTTTCTTAAGGCTTTTGGGTCCATAATGTAGCAAAGGTCACTGTCCATCTTATTAGAAGCACGGGGAGTCCCTTACCTTCTATAAGGTCAAGCCAAAATGCAATCGCGGGTTAAGTTAAGATTGCTAAAAACAACTAACCGACCAGCAGATGCGTATTGTCGTGTCCCGTTATCTTTGCCACGACAATTCTACCCTCTGACTGGGGCTCGGCAAAATGGGTCTCTGTGAACTGTTCCGTCCGGCCCATCGTTGCACTTTCCATCAAGACGCGGTGGTGGATCCCGCGCTGTCCGTTCAGGTGCTTGGCTACTTGCACGTCACCAGCCGCCCTTAGCTGGGCAGCGCGCGTTTTGATCACGGCACCATTCACAGGGGGCATACGAGCCGCAGGTGTGCCCTGGCGCGCTGAATAGGGGAAGACATGCAGCCAGGTCAGGTCGCATTCATCCACCAGTTTCAGGGAATTCGCGAACATCGCGTCAGTTTCGGTTGGAAAGCCCGCGATAATGTCCGCGCCAAACGTCATGTCAGGGCGTAGTTTGCGAGCGTCTTCGGCAAATTTGATCGCGTCGTCGCGCAAATGCCGCCGCTTCATCCGCTTGAGGATCATGTCATCCCCATGTTGCAGGCTGAGATGCAGATGCGGCATCAAGCGCGGTTCAGTGGCGATGGCCTGCATTAGATTTTCGTCTACTTCGATCGAATCGATGGAGCTGATCCGCAAACGTGGCAGATCGGGCACAAGTCGCAAAATGCGCATCACCAAATCACCTAGTTTTGGTTCTGACGGTAGATCAGCACCCCAACTGGTTAGGTCAACTCCGGTCAACACGACCTCATTAAACCCTTTGTCGACCAACCGCTTGATCTGATCCACCACCACGCCGGCTGGTACCGAACGCGAATTGCCCCGCCCAAATGGGATGATACAAAATGTACAGCGATGGTCGCAACCGTTCTGGACCTGAACATAGGCACGGCTGCGTGTGCCAAATCCGTCAATCAAATGACCGGCAGTTTCCGTAACCGACATAATGTCATCGACTTGCACGGCCTCTGATTCGCCAATGAAATCAGCGGCCAGCCCTTGCCACGTCGAACCCACCATCTTTTCCGTATTGCCGATGACTGCGTCGACCTCGGCCATCTTGGCAAATGTGTCGGGTTCCGTCTGCGCGGCACATCCAGTGACAATCAGCCGTGCATTCGGGTTGGCCTTGCGCAGTGCCAGGAGCGCCTTCTCGGCCCGGCGGCG
>JAPKCR010000389.1 GCA_026421135.1 Sulfitobacter sp.
GGCCTACGGCGTCATGGGGGGCTATATCGCCGCATCTGAAAAGATGTGCGATGCGATCCGGTCTTATGCACCCGGCTTTATTTTTACCACGTCCTTACCACCCGCAGTTGCAGCAGGGGCGGCGGCTTCCGTTGCTTTCTTGAAAACTGCGCCCGAACTTCGTGAAAAGCACCAAGAGCAGGCTAAAATCCTCAAGCTGCGCCTGAAAGGGTTGGGTCTGCCCATCATCGATCACGGCAGCCACATAGTGCCGGTGATTGTTGGCAATCCCGTTCACACCAAGATTCTGTCTGACATGTTGCTTGAGCAGCATGGCATTTACGTTCAGCCGATCAATTTCCCAACTGTCCCACGGGGCACTGAACGTTTGCGCTTTACCCCGTCACCAGTCCACGGACCGCGTGAAATGGACGGGTTGGTTCACGCGATGGACGGGCTCTGGTCCCATTGTGCGCTGAATCGTGCCGAATTAGCAGGCTAGCTACGTTTTTTCTTCGAAGCCCGTTGATTTATGTTAAAGATAAGGAAAGAAACAGCACATCTCGAATCGTGAAAGCGGCCCGGGAAAAAGTGCAGCAGGCACGAACACGACGGGGCATATTATGATCGGGCGTTGGATTTCCAAGGCAAATAATGACGAGCACGTTGAAGCCCGTGGCTTTGACGCTTACGATTTGCGTTTGGGTGATTTGATGCGCGGCGAACGCGCCACCTTAGGTAAATCGCTTCTTGATGTGCAGCGCGAATTGCGGATCAAAGCGTCTTATATTGCCGCCATCGAAAACTCTGACCCTGATGCCTTTGACACACCCGGCTTTATTGCCGGCTATGTCCGGTCATACGCCCGTTACCTGAACATGGATCCCGATCAGGCATTTTCGTCCTTTTGCCTCGAATCCGGTTTTTCCGTTGCGCACGGCATGTCTGCCGAGGCGTCGGTCATAAAAAAACCGACCCGCGAAGAGCGCATGTCCCGTACAGGCGATAGCGATATTTTCAACCGCCCCGCGACCCCCTTTACCCCAATGGGCGACAGCTTGCTCAGCCGGATCGAACCCGGCGCGTTGGGGTCTGTGTTGGTGTTGGTCGCGTTGATTGGTGCAATTGGCTTTGGCGGGTGGAGCGTACTGAAAGAAGTGCAGCGCGTGCAGGTTTCCCCTGTGGATGAAACTCCCGTTGTCTTGTCCGATCTCGACCCATTGGAAGGTGCATTGAATATAGCGCCTCAATCGTCGTCGAACGATGTCAACGTGACAGATATGTCCACACTACGCTCCGATTCGTTAGACCGTCTTTACCGTCCTGCCGCACTTGATGTGCCGGTTTTGGTCGCACGGGATGCGCCGATCGCGTCGATCGATCCACACAGCGTTGGCAGTTTTATACCGCCGGCGGCTGATACGCAGATGATTGCTGGTGTTGCAGTGGATGCACCCTCTTTTGACCCGCCTGCTGGCGTGATCGCGGTGCCGCAAGTTGTCGAAGGCCCTGCGCCGGAACTGCGTTTGGTCGCAGCTTATCCGTCATGGGTCCGCGTTCGCGCGGCGGATGGCAAAGTGATCTTTGAAGGGATCATGAACAAGGGCGACAGCTGGGACGTTCCAGCAACGCAGGAACCACCGACATTGCGCACGGGCGAATCTGGCGCGTTGTATTTCGCGATGGATGGTCAGTACTACGGCCCCGTTGGCGACCGTGGTTCTGTAACGTCGAACCTGTCCTTGAAGCGCCAAACCTTGGCCGAGGTGTACCAACCCGCATTGCTTGAAGAAAACGAGGCACTAGCGACAATGGTTGCCGAACTTCAAAACACTGCGACAAGTCCAACAGAATAAGCCACATGCCATTGCAAGCAGGGCTGCGCCTGAATAGGTTGCGGCTAACGCTGATCTATTGCCAAAGGTGCTGTCTATGTCGCTGAATCATATCCGTCCTTGGCGCAATATCTATCGCCGCAAATCCCGCCAGATTATGGTCGGCAATGTGCCAGTCGGCGGTGATGCACCGATTTCCGTGCAGACGATGACCAATACCCTGACCACGGACATCAAGGGCACGATCGCTCAGATCCAAGCCGCGGCTGAGGCGGGTGCCGACATCGTACGGGTATCCGTCCCGGATGAGGCGTCTTCAAAGGCGCTCAAGGAAATTGTGCGCGAAGTATCGGTGCCCATCGTCGCCGACATTCATTTCCACTACAAACGCGGGATTGAGGCTGCCGAGGCAGGGGCCGCCTGTTTGCGGATCAATCCCGGCAACATTGGCGATGAAAAGCGGGTCAAAGAGGTCATCAAAGCCGCCCGAGATCACAATTGTTCCATTCGCATCGGCGTCAACGCGGGCTCGTTGGAACGGCACTTGCTTGAGAAGTACGGCGAGCCTTGCCCCGATGCGATGGTCGAAAGTGGCTTGGATCACATCAAAATCCTGCAAGACAACGATTTCCACGAATTCAAGATTAGCTGCAAAGCATCCGACGTGTTCATGGCGGCCGCTGCCTATCAACAGTTGGCCGAAGCGACAGACGCGCCGATCCACCTTGGTATTACCGAGGCCGGTGGCCTGATCAGCGGTACGGTCAAATCCGCGATTGGTATGGGCAACCTTTTGTGGATGGGCATAGGTGATACGATCCGCGTCAGCCTGTCTGCTGATCCCGTGGAAGAAGTCAAAATGGGTTTTGAGATTCTCAAATCCCTGGGTCTGCGGCATCGAGGTGTGAATATCATCAGTTGCCCGTCCTGCGCGCGGCAAGGGTTCGACGTGATTAAAACCGTCGAGGCGTTGGAAAAGCGGCTAGAGCATATCAAAACCCCTATGAGTCTGAGCATAATTGGTTGCGTCGTTAACGGACCCGGAGAGGCGCTGATGACGGATGTCGGATTTACCGGCGGCGGTAACGGGTCGGGCATGGTTTATCTGGCAGGCAAGCAAAGTCATAAGCTGGGCAATGACGCCATGATCGAACACATCGTCGAACAGGTCGAAGCCCGCGCCGCCGTGATCGAGGCCGAAACCCAAGCGGCGGAGTAATGGGGGGACAGCGTTTTGGTGAATTAGCCATCGACACGCAAAACCGCATTTCATACTAATAGCCATGGCCGAAACCCCCGATCACACACCCAAATATGCCGAGTTTTTCTGCGGTGGCGGGATGGTGCGCGCCGCCTTGCAAGACCGGTGGGATTGTGTGCTGGCCAACGACATCGATGCGATGAAATGCAAGGTTTACGGTCAAAACTGGGGCACTTACGGCTTGCACGAGGGCGATATCGCCACCCTTGATGATGACCTTTTGCGCCAACAGATTGATTTGTATTGGGCGTCCAGCCCCTGTCAGGATTTCAGCCTTGCCGGCAAGGGACGTGGCCTGTCGGGGGCGCGCAGCGGCGTTTTCGCCCATTGGGCAGAAAAAATTGCCATCGCGATCAAGGCGGGGTTTGCGCCGCGCATCATTGCTTTCGAAAACGTGGTTGGGCTGGTGTCGCGCAATGCGGGCGAGGATTTGAACACGGTACTCTCTACATTTGTACGCCTTGGCTACAAAGTCGGCGCGCTTGAGATCGACGCACGTCGCTTTCTGCCACAAAGCCGCCCTCGCTTGTTTGTGG
>JAPKCR010000390.1 GCA_026421135.1 Sulfitobacter sp.
CCAGCGTAGAGGCATTTTTGCCCCACCAAGACGGTTGGCGGTTGCGGGACGTGTCGTAGAAAAAAATCTATGCTTCCGGCGAGGATTTTTGCCAATTGGAATTAGATCCTTGGCGTAAAAAGCTCGGGCAGGGCTTCCGCATTCTCGATCAGGTCAAGGCGCAGGGCGATCTGAGCATTCTGGGTTTCGTCCCAGCCTTTCAGGATCCAGCTGCGGGCTTGGTGCTGGAGGGATGCGGGGTGCAGGATCAGACTGCGTAGGGTCGCGTCAGGGTTATTGTAAATAAGCTTGAGCTTTTGACGGGCACGGATCGCGGCGCGCAGAATGGGTAAATGCCCCATGCCACGTGCGGCATTTGTAAAGGGATGTTCGATCCGTTGCCAATCGTTGGCGGGGTGTGATCCTTCAAGCGGAAGGCTTCCATCTATCTTGGCCGCCAGAGAGGTCGCCGCAGATTTCAGGGCAGGGTCCGTAGTCTCCAATACGATGGCGAGCGCGAGTTGCAGCGCCTCGATTTCGGGGTCGGTCAATATCAGCGGTGGCAATGTGGTCGCGGGTTCCAGCCTGTAACCTGCACCCCGTGTTCCTGTTACGGGCACCCCCGACGATTGCAGCCGACCGATGTCGCGATAAAGCGTGCGCAAGGAAACGTTCTGCGCTGCTGCCAGATCCTTGGCGCGGTGCAAAGCGTCATCGCTTAAGGTGTCAAGCAAGGCAAAGAGGCGGTCAGAGCGGTTCATGTGGTTTTGTGCCATAGAAACGCGGGGCTGCCAAGGTAACTGCCAAAAAGCTGTCAGTTGTTGTTCTGTGACCGAAGCGGCCATAGCAATCTGGCGGAAATAGCTAGGCCAGGGTGTGTTTCCCTCTTCAAGCCCGCCGCCGTCAGTCATAAACAGAATGGGAATTGGACGCGCGAAGTGCGTTCGCCTGCTTTGGATGTGGAGAAACTTATGTTTAATAATATCGGCCTTCCCGGCCTTCTTTTGATCGCTGTTGTCGTGCTTGTGCTTTTCGGCCGCGGCAAGATTTCAAGCCTTATGGGTGAAGTTGGCAAAGGCATCACCAGCTTTAAAAAGGGTATCAGCGAAGGCGAAGATGACATCAAGAACGCCGACGACGACACCGCTGAACTGTCTGACGAATCCCCTGTTGTGACCGAGATCAAGACCGACAAGGACAAGGTGTAACCCGCCATGTTTGATATGGGGTGGTCGGAGTTATTGGTCGTAGGCGTCGTCGCCTTGATCGTGGTGGGGCCCAAGGACCTGCCTGTCTTGTTTCGCAAGGTGGGTCAGTTCGTGGGCAAAGCCAAAGGTATGGCGCGCGAGTTTAGCACCGCAATGAATGACGCGGCGGATGACACTGGCATGCGCGAAATATCCTCGGGGTTGAACAAATCGCTTAAGGCGGCAACCAATCCGCTGGGCACCGCAATGGACGAGGTCAAATCAGCGACCAAGTCACTGACTGATATCAACCCTGATAGTGAGACCGGCAAACTGGCGGCCAAGCGGGCGGAGGACTCCAAAAAGGTGCAGGCTGTGCGGGACCGTACCATCGCAGAGCGCAAACAGCGCGAGGCCAAAGAGGCCTTGGCCGTAGCGGATGCGGAAGTGTCAAAGCTAGACAAGCCTGCGGCACCTGCTGCCAAGGCAGCCCCTGCCAAGAAAGCAGCGGCGAAACCTGCGGCGGCGAAAAAAGCACCTGCCAAAAAAGCTGCGGCCCCGAAAACTGCGGCTGCCAAAAAGCCGGCTGCAAAGCCAGCAGCCAAGAAACCCGCGGCTAAGAAGCCAGCGGCAAAAAATGAGTAAAACATGAGTGCTTCTGACGATATCGACGACAGCGCCGCCCCGCTAATCGAGCATCTGGCAGAGCTGCGTACGCGGCTGATCCATTCCGTGATCGCGTTTATCATCGGGATGGTAATCTGTTTTACCGTTTGGAATCCGATCTTTAACTTTCTGACCCATCCGCTGTGTTCGGCCATGGCCGAGCGGGGCCAAGAAGATTGCGGCTTGATCCTGATCAAGCTGCAAGAGGGTTTCTTTGTTGCGATTTCGATCTCGCTCTTGGGTGGGTTGGTGTTGGGTTTCCCCTACATCAGCTACCAGCTGTGGCGGTTTGTGGCACCTGGGCTTTATAAGAATGAAAAGGGCGCGTTTCTGCCGTTTTTGATTTCCAGCCCTTTGATGTTCTTTTTGGGCGCTGCGTTTGCATTCTATGTGGTCACGCCCTTGGCGTTCGATTTCTTCCTTGGGTTCCAACAGGCGGGTACTTTGGTCGGGGATACTGGTGCAGATGGCAAGGGTATCGCGGCGATTGCCTTTCAGGGGTCAGCGCAAGAATACCTAAGTCTGACGATCAAATTCATTGTGGCTTTCGGGCTATGTTTTCAGTTACCAGTTTTGCTAACATTGATGGGCAAGGCTGGGCTGGTCAGTGCCGAGGGCCTTGGGAATGTGCGTAAATATGCTGTCGTTGGGATTTTGATTCTTGCCGCATTGGTGACGCCACCGGATGTGATTACGCAGGTTATTTTGTTCGTCGTGGTATACGGTCTTTATGAAATTTCGATCATGCTGGTCCGCCGCGTTGAACGTAAACGTGAAGAGAAACTGCGCGCCGAAGGGTATTACGACGACGAATACGAAGATCCCATGATGTCGAATTTCGACGAGGACGACGACAAGTGATTGATGACCCATTGGATCGCATAGCAGCGGCGCTCGAGAGGATGTCTCCGGTGCCGCTGAAAGCCCCTGATTTCGATGCGGCTGGTGCCTTTGTCTGGCACACGGGACCGGACCATTTGATGCCCGTTCCCAAGGTCAGCAAGATCAATCTGGACCTGCTGGTGGGGGTCGATCGCGCGCGGGATACATTGCTGGCGAACACCACCCAGTTTGCCGCGGGATTGCCTGCAAATAACGCCCTTCTCTGGGGGGCGCGGGGAATGGGAAAATCCAGCCTTGTCAAAGCGGTACATGCGCATGTCCAAGCAGATCACAGTGCGTTGCGCATTGTTGAACTGCAGCGCGAAGACCTGCCGTCGGTGGGCCGTTTGTTGGGACATCTACGCAATGCGCCGTATCGGTTTATCCTGTTTTGCGACGATCTGAGCTTTGGCAATGATGACGTGCAGTACAAGTCGCTAAAGGCTGTCTTGGACGGCGGCATTGAAGGGCGGCCTGATAACGTCGTTCTGTATGCGACGTCGAACCGGCGGCACTTGATGCCGCGTGACATGATCGAGAACGAGCGCGGCTCGGCAATCAATCCTGCGGAAGCGGTCGAGGAAAAAGTTTCACTGTCGGACCGTTTTGGATTGTGGCTGGGGTTCCATGCCTGCGACCAAAAGCAGTATCTTGAAATGATCCGGGGCTATTGCGATGCACACGGGGTCGAGATTGACCAAGGGACGCTGCACTCTGAGGCAATCGAGTGGCAGGCGACGCGCGGATCACGGTCGGGGCGTGTGGCGTGGCAATATTTCGTTGATTTGGCTGGCCGTCGGGGCATTGCGCTGTAGCAGTGCCTTTTGTCAGGCTGAAATTGCTAATCGCAAACTTATCTTTGCAAGCGTCCCCTGAATTGGGTCGCTTGCAAAGTCG
>JAPKCR010000391.1 GCA_026421135.1 Sulfitobacter sp.
ATCCCAAGCGACCGCAAGCCATAGGCTTGGATGGTTTCCAAGCAGCTCATGTCAGGGCCTTTCGCTGGGCTTCGCCACCCGATGTGGCCTGCCCGAGTGTCAGCCGACGCATGATACGGTCCAGTACGATTTCAGACAGGCGCGTAAAGCAAAGGTAAAACACCAGCAGCGCCAAGAAATACCACATGCGCCAATCGGGGTGCGGAAAGTCGGTGAAACGCGGTGTCTTGGCCCCGCCAAGCTCACGCGCCCAATAAACGATGTCTTCGACGCCCAGAAGGAACAACAGCGGCGTGGCCTTGATCAGTACCATCCACAGGTTGCCCAAGCCGGGCAGGGCATAGACCCACATCTGTGGCACCAATACGCGCCAGAACGTCTGGCGGGGCGACATGCCGTAGGCTTCGGCGGTCTCAAGCTGGGGACGCGGCACGGCGCGCATGGCCCCATAAAGAACGTTGGCTGCAAAGGCACCGAACACAATGGCAAAGGTCAAAACCGCCAACGAAAACCCATAGGTTTCGTGGACCCATTGCGGGGAATTTCCCAATGGCATCTTGGCCGCCTGACAGACAATAAAATCGCTGCCCTGACGCAACGGTTCATTCCAGTCGGGGCATTTGATTTTGTGGCGCAGGTATTCGATGCCCTGATCCAGCGCGATCACAAAGAAAAGAAAGAACGCAATGTCGGGCACACCACGCACAATCGCGATATAGCCCCGGCCTAGCCATGCCAGCGGCAGAACCCGCGACCGTGCCGCCATCGCGCCGCCAAAGCCAAAAGCCATAGCCGCAGGGGCGGTCACAGCCAGCAACAAAAGCACGGTGCCAAAGGCCCCATAGAACGCCAGATGCTTGCCCGTTGTCAGGTAGCAGGTCAGCCAAGACAGGCCGGAAAGCGTTTCAGGATCGGTGCAGGCAAAAATAACGAGATGTCCCCGAAGGTTGCGCCGTTAGTTGGCGTCTTGGTTTTGAACAAGGGGCGGGTATCTCACCGCCCCTCATAAGATCAGAATTCTGATATCAGAATGTTTTCGCGTTTTCGCCGAACCACTTGAGGATCAGTTTGTTCAGGCTGCCGTCGTCCTTCATGGATTGGATGGCTGTGTCAAACTTGGCTTTCAGCTCGGTGTCGCTTTCGCGCAGGCCAAGGCCGATACCGCCGCCCAATGGCACGTCGTCACCTACGAATACCATCTCGCCGCCAGACTCTTCGACTGTTGGAACCAAGGCGTCTTTGTCCGCAAATACGGCATCCGCTTCGCCATTGTTAACAGCAGCGACGGTTTCGTCATAGGTTGCGAATTCCAACAAAGTCGCGCCGGATTCGGCGACATAACCCGCTTGGATGGTGCTGGTTTGCGCGGCAACGATACCGCCTTTCAGGTCGGCATCCGCTGATTTTGCAGCATAGGCAGACGCGGCTGGCGGAAAGTAGTTCTGCGTGAAATCAATAACTTCTTCACGCTCGTCAGTGATGCTCATGCCGGCGATGATTGTGTCATAGTTGCCGGATGTCAGGTTCGGGATGATGCTGTCCCATTCGTTTGTGACCCATTCACAGGTTAGCTCGGCACGGGCACACAGCTCATCGCCAACTTCGCGCTCGAAACCGTCAACTTCGCCGGCATCGTTCAGGAAGTTATAAGGAGGGTAGGCACCCTCCGTTCCCATGCGGATTGTTTTGCCATGAGCATCTGCCATCGCAAAACCGGTGCTTAGTGCCAAGGCGGCAGTGGCCAAAAGTAGTTTTTTCATTTGAAGTCTCCCAACTTACTCGTTCTAATTACGACACGTGGCCCGGTGATAGGAACCCACGCAGACGTTCCGATTTGGGTGCGCCGAACAACTGGTCCGGTGCCCCTTGTTCTTCAATCAGACCTTGGTGCAGAAACACGACATGGTCTGACACATCGGCGGCCAGTTTCATATCATGGGTCACGATCAGCATCGTGCGCCCTTCGGCTGCCAAGTCCTTGATAACTTTTATAACTTCCTGTTCCAGCTCGGGGTCCAGCGCCGAGGTGGGTTCGTCAAACAACAGGGCCTCCGGCTCCATGCATAGTGCGCGCGCGATTGCGGCGCGTTGTTGTTGGCCACCGGAAAGCTGGGCGGGATAGACGTCACATTTGTCGCCAATGCCGACCTTGTCCAAATAGGCACGGGCTGATTCCTCGACCTCTGCGCGGTCGCGGCGCAACACCGTCAACGGGGCCTCCTTCACGTTTTGAAGGATCGTCATGTGGGCCCACAGATGGAATTGCTGAAACACCATCGACTGGTTGGTGCGAATGCGCAGCACTTGTTTCGCGTCAGCGGGGCGGCGGTTATGCGCGTCGCCCTTCCATGTCACTGGTTCCCCGTTAAAGATCAGATCCCCCTGCTGGCTGTCCTCAAGCAGATTACAGCAGCGTAGCAACGTCGATTTACCGGACCCAGACGACCCGATCAGTGAAATTACATGCCCCTTGGGTGCCGTCATCGACACACCTTTCAAGACCTCCAAAGCGCCGTAAGCTTTGTGTAGGTCTCTGATCTCAATTACTGGGGGCTTTTTTGTCACGAGGCATCCTTGTTGCGCTGGTTTCGGCGATTAAAGGTTATTCCGGGGGGAATTTGCAATCTAGAACTTGGACTTTGCCTAAATAAACGGCGTTGACCCAGCGTAATCGACAAAACTAGTGCCCAAACTAACTCCGGTCTTCGATCCGTTGACGGGCCATCGCGCTGTCGGTGTCGGTCACACCCAGCAGGTTCGTCACCAACCGCAGCAGCGCGTTTTCCTCGTCTGACCGTGTTCCATCAGCCAGCACGACTTCCCACAACGCTTCAATCACGCCAAGGCGGGCGTCATAGGGAACGGCATCCTTGATGGCGCGGGTGAAACGCACAGTGTCGGGGGCCTCGGTTTCAAGCACCTCTGCTTCGACGCGCAGGGCCTCGGCATCGCTGGGGGCAAGGCCATAACGTTTCGCCGTGATCTGGTCGATGCGCGCTTTTTCAGCCGGGGCATAGTCGTTGTCAGACTTGGCAATGCGTACCAACAGGGCGGTCAGGGCCAGACGCGCATCGGCGTCGAGCATCTGGGCGGGTTCGGGCTGGGTCAGCCGTTTTAAGAAATCTGCAAACATGAAGATGATATAGAGCCGCTGCCCACAAAGGCCAAGCTTACAATGCCTTAAGTGCGTTTTCGCGGGCGGCAGCCATGTCTTGATCCGTCAAACCAAGCGCGGTTTCGATGGCAAGAAGCTGGATTTCTTCGTTGTCGTCACGGCCACCGTCAGCCAACGCGACCGACCACATCGCATCGCCAAGCGCCTTGCGGTCTGCATAGGTAACTTCTTCGCGCAAGATGGTGGTAAATTCCGGTGTACCCGGGGCGTGACGTTCCAACGCTTCGCAGGTGGCGCGCAGCTTGGCAGCCTCAAGAGGTTTGAGATTAAACGTGCGGGCAAGGATGCGATCGATCTGACTCACTTCCGCGGCCTCGTAGTTGCGATCGGCAAACGCCACCCGCACCAAAAGCGCACCCAATGCCAATTGAGGTGTGGGTTGGGGTAGGGGTTTGGGATCAGGCTTGCGACGTGGAAACAGACGTTTAAACATG
>JAPKCR010000392.1 GCA_026421135.1 Sulfitobacter sp.
CCGTGGCGGATCACGGTCGGCCCCCGCGGGTTGAAAAACGGTGTTGTTGAACTGACCTCGCGCAGGACTGGCGAAAGCGAAGAAATGACGCCGGAAGCAGCGGTTGAAAAGGTCGCCGCGATTTATCGCGCGATTGGCTGAAAGGGGAAACGAGCGCATGTGGGGTAGTCTGGGAAAGGTCTTTGGATGATCCTGCGTGCGCTGACCTTGGCCGGGGGTTTGGCGGGCGGTGCGGTGACATCGCAATTTCCCGAATATTCGCAGCAGTATCTTCAGCGTCTTGGCGGCGCAGTCGATGCGTTGGAACAGGTCACAGTTGATTTCGATGCAAGCGCGCAATCTGTCGGACTGACGCGGGGCGATGCGTTGGCACAGATGACCGGCAGCCCGTTCATGGAACGCCGCCGTGTTGATATGACAGCCACATTCCGGCGCTATGATGCCTTGTCCGATGCGTTGTCTCAACTAGAAGGGCAGGGCCCTTTCATGCGTGCCTATCACCTGCCTAAAATGCGGGATGCAAAGATCGCCAAGGCGGCGTGGGATGTGTACCAACCTGCCATGCCGTTGAACTTTGCCGGCCTGATATTTGCCGGCGTTGGGTTTGTGCTGGGAGCCTTGGGAATAAGTCTAATGCTGCGACTGTTGGCGTTCCCGTTTCGACGCCGCAAGGCTGCGGCAAACTGAAAACCGGCGGTGGCACCTTTGTGACTGCCCTCAGGCCTATGACCGCTTGACCCGCTGCCCACAAACCAGCAGGTTGCGCGCGACCTATCTGACCGGAGCCCTTTGATGGCGAAACCAGCCCAAACCACACCGCCTTTCGCCCCGTTCGAGTGGATGATCGCATGGCGTTATCTGCGTGCCCGTCGGGCCGAGGGCGGCGTAAGCGTGATGACATGGATCAGCCTGATCGGCATCACCTTGGCGGTGTTTGCGCTGATTGCCACGCTGTCCGTGCGGTCGGGGTTTCGGGCGGAATTCGTCGGCACCATTCTGGGCGCAAATGCCCACGTCACCGTCTATAACATGGCCACAGTTGACGAAAACGGTGTCAGCCAAACCGGGATCGTGGATTACACCGAGATGTCGGCGCGGGTCGCGCAGGTTCCTGGTGTGACGCAGGTTGCCCCCTTGGTGCGCGGTCAGGTGATGGCCAACAAAGGTCAAGCCAACGCGGGAATTGAAATATACGGCATCGAAGGCAGCGATCTGGTCAATCTCCCGCGCATTGCCAACCCTGAAACCGGCCTTGGCGATCTGGCGAATTTCGATCAAGGAATTGCGATCGGGTCCGGTGTTGCGCAGGCGCTGCGGGTCGGCCTTGGTGACCGGATAAAGATTATCTCGCCCAATGGTGTAAAGACCGCCCTTGGCACTAGCCCGCGTATCAACGCCTATGACGTCGTCTATATCTTTAGCGCGGGACGCTATGACATCGACCGCACCCGCGCCTATTTGCCACTGGCCGAGGCGCAATCGTTTTTTAACCGCGAAGGCGTGGCGGATGAGCTGGAAGTCATGGTCGAAGATCCGGACAATGTCGACGATCTTGGCCAGGCCTTGTTGGCCGCTGCGGGCGACCGGGGGATGATCTGGACATGGCGCGATGCGTCGGGGTCGTTTCTGGATGCGCTGGACATCGAGGACCGCGTGATGTTCGTAATCCTCAGCATCCTTGTGCTGATCGCGGCGATGAACATCGTTTCGGGATTGATTATGCTGGTGAAAAACAAGGGCCGTGACATCGGAATCTTGCGCACCATGGGGCTGAGCGAGGGGTCGATCCTGCGGGTTTTCTTTATCTGCGGTGCATTTACCGGCATTATCGGCACCGCGATGGGTGTGATCCTAGGTTGCTTGTTCGCGCTTTATGTCGATCAGATTTTCGGTTTGGTGAACTGGCTGTCAGGCGGCACCGCATGGGATGCATCGGTGCGTGGCATCTATTTCTTGCCCGCGAAACTGCAATTTGGTGATGTGATGTCTGCCGTCGGTCTGTCGCTGGGCCTTTCCTTTATCGTGACAATATTTCCCGCACGTCGTGCCGCGCGGATGAACCCCGTCGAGGCGCTGCGCTATGAATGATCCTGTGTTGCGTCTGTCGGGCATTTCCAAGGCCTATAACGCGGGCCTCCCCAACGAGGTTACGGTCTTGCGCGGTATCGACCTGACCGTCGCCCCGGGCGAGGTGGTCGCTTTGGTCGCCCCATCGGGTGCGGGTAAATCAACGCTTTTGCACATTGCGGGGCTGCTTGACACACCCGACAGCGGGACAGTCGAAATCGCAGGCACCGATATGACCGGCCAGTCCGATCGCAAACGCACGGGCGTGCGGCGGCGCGATGTCGGGTTCATCTATCAGTTCCATCATTTGCTGCCGGAATTCTCGGCTGTTGAAAACATTGTTCTGCCGCAGCTTGCCAACGGGGTCAGCAAGGACGCCGCGCAAACCCGCGCGTTGGAGTTGCTGGATCAGGTTGGCATCGTAAATCGTGCAAGCCACCGACCTGCCGAACTGTCCGGCGGGGAACAACAGCGTGTCGCCTTTTGTCGTGCGCTGGCCAACGCGCCGCGGCTTTTACTGGCAGATGAACCAACCGGAAACCTAGATCCGACGACCTCGGATCAGGTGTTTGCCACATTAATGGAACTGGTGCGCGGCACTGGGTTGTCCGCTGTCATTGCGACCCATAACCTTGATTTGGCGGCACGTATGGACCGTCAAATCCGGCTGGATGCCGGGCAATTGGTGCCGCAGTAAACGCGGGCCTTTCACACCTGTTGCGTTAGCCAAACCCCGGCACACATCAGCGCGATGCCCCCCATGCGCGCAGCCCCCAAAGAAGACACCTGAGCCCCGAACAGCCCGAAATGGTCGATTGCAGCGGCGCTTAGTAACTGGCCCAGCAAGACATAGAATACGGCGTTCCCCACGCCGAAATGCGGTGCAATAAATGTGATCGACAGCACATAGAATGCCACAAACAGCCCTGCCAGAAACAGATGCTTTGGCGCTGTGGGCATCTTGGAAAACCCTTGCGGATTGTTCAGCAAGGCCACGATCAGGCTGGCCACGAATGCGACGACAAATAGCACCGTCGCGGCTGCTGCGGGTGAACCGATGCGACTGCCAAGGGCCGAATTCAGCGCGGCAAGAATTGGAATGCCGATCCCCGCCAAAAGCATAATGATTGCATATTGCGCCATCGGTAATCTCAATTTTATCTATTCATTTGATACAGATCATGGCAAAGCGGCAGGTGAACAGCAAGACTTGGTCTGAGCTATAAAAGGAAACCGAAATGCGTCTGTCCCCGATCATTGCCGTGCCGTCTTTGTTGGCCCTAGTCGCTTGTGTCGAGCCCAGCATGCCCGAGAGGCCTGAAGGCGCAGCGTTTTTTGCGGAAAACTGCACGGCTTGTCATGGCACATCCGCACGCGGTGATGGACCCTTGGCCGGCAATCTTACGACCACCCCGCCCGATCTGACCCTACTGTCGCGCAACAATGACGGACGGTTCCCGCAGACAAAAACTCTGGCCTATATCTATGGCGATCCAGAGGAAAACCACCTGACCCGCGTGATGCCCAACTTCGGCAAGGAC
>JAPKCR010000393.1 GCA_026421135.1 Sulfitobacter sp.
TCGATTGTGGCGTGTTTCTTGAGCATCGGCAGCAGTTTTTGTGTCAGATCGAATAAACCGGCGACATTCACTGCCATCACCTTTTCCCAAGCCTTGAACGGGAAATCACCCAAGGGAGCGCCCCAAGTGATGCCTGCGTTGTTCATCAGGATATCCAGGCGATCAGTGTGCGCCTTTACGGCCTCCACCATCGCATCGACCCCTTCTTCGGTGCCTACATCGCCTGCAAAACCGATGGCTTTGCCACTGGCACCCATCGCGTTCAGTTCTTTCGCGACGGCCTCGCAGGCGTCACCTTTGCGGCTGGCGATCAGCACAGTCGCGCCCGCGCGGATCAATGCTTCGGCGGCCATGCGGCCAATGCCGGTCGCACCACCGGTAACAAGGGCCGTTTTGCCTTCAAGTCCGAAAAGCGTTTGAATATCCATGGTTTAAAATCCTCTGTGCTTGGCGACAAGGTTCGCGTGATAGCCGTAGTCACCCAGCCATTCAGCACCCACACGGGCGCGTTTCATATAAAATCCGATGTCATAAGCGTCGGTCATGCCAATACCGCCATGCATCTGAACGCCCTCTTGCACCGCAAGCTGCGCCGTCGAAGTGGCGCGTGCTTTGGCCAGTGACACAGCCATCGTCGCGTTGTCAGGGTCTTCGTCCAGCATGCGGCCCGCGTTCATAATTGCTGACGCCGTCACTTCAATCTCGCACCACAGATGGGCGGCGCGGTGCTGCAGCGCTTGGAAATTGCCGATGACAGTGCCGAATTGCTTGCGCTCTTTCAGGTAAGCGACAGTCATCCCAAACGCACCAGCAGACAGACCAGCCATCTCGGCGGCCAGCGCCGCCTGACCTGCTTCAAGCGCGGGCTTTAGAATGCTCAGCGCGCTGTCCACCTGCCCCAGAACATCTTCGCCGGTGGCTTCGACATTATCGAAATCGATGCGCGCGGAATCGCGGGCGTCGATCATGTTTTGAGCATTGCGGGTGATACCTGCGCGATCGGCGGGGATATCAAACAGGGTCAGGCCATCATCCGTTTTTGCCAAGACTAACAAGCGGTCGGCTAGCGCACCGTCGACGACGAATGTTTTCTTGCCACTCAGCCGGAAGCCATTGCCTTCGCGCTTCGCCACCATCGTCGTGGCTTCGGGATTGAACTTGGACGTTTCATCAACGGCAAGCGCATAAGTTACGTCGCCCGCTGCAATCGCGGCCAATGCCTTTTCCGCCCGCGCATCGCTGACATTGCGCAGCGCCGTCGCGGCGATCACGGCAGTAGAAAGAAACGGGCTGACGACCAAGGTCTTGCCCATCTCATGCGCCAGAACGCCTGCCGCAGCATGCCCCATGTCGGACCCGCCAGCAGATTCAGGGACCAGCACACCGGCCCAGCCCATATCCGCCATTTCTTTCCACATCTTCGCGTCGTGGGTTTTGCCTGCGTCGCGCAGATCGCGGAACGCTTTGACAGGGGCGGATTTGTCCAGAAAACCACGCGCAGCATCGGCCAGCATGGTTTCGTCTTCGGTCATTACCAGATTTGTCATGGTTTATGCCCCCAGCCCAAGTACGCGGCGCGAAATGATGCTTAGCATCACCTCGGATGTGCCGCCTTCGATCGAATTTGCTTTGGTTCGCAGCCAATCCGCAGGCCGGTTGCCCAAAGGCCCATCCCATTCCAAGGCATCAGACCCGCCAGCGGACATCAGCAACTCGTGGCGCTGTTTGTTCAATTCGGTGCCCATGTATTTTAGCATCGCCGATGCGTCGCCTGCACCTGTTCCCGCCTCGGCCTGATCTTTGTAACGCTCAAGCGTCAAACCGATAGACAGCGCGTCCACCTCGCAGCGCATCGCGTCTGCTCGCAGGGTGGTTTCCATTTCTTGACCTTCGGCAAGGGATTCGTTCAAAACGGCACCCAAAGCCCGTCCACCAGATAGCCCCTGGCCACCCCCCGAGATCATCTCGCGTTCGTGGGTCAGCAGGTATTTGGCGACATCCCAGCCGCGGTTCTCAGTGCCCACTATCTGCTCTTTCGGAACCTTCACATCGGTAAAGAATGTTTCGCAAAACACCGATGCACCCGAGATCAGCTTGATCGGCCGCGTCTCGACGCCCGCCTCTTGCATGTCGATCAGCAGGAAAGAAATGCCCTTATGTTTGGGCGCGTCACGGTCGGTGCGGATCAGCGCGAAGATCCAGTCAGCTTTGTCAGCGTATGAGGTCCAGATTTTCTGTCCATTGACCAGCCAATGGTCGCCCTTGTCCTCGCCCCTTGTCTGAACGCTGGCCAGATCTGATCCGGCACCCGGTTCTGAATATCCCTGACACCAGCGGATTTCGCCGCGTGCGATCGGGGGCAGATAATGCAATTTCTGTTCGTGCGATCCAAAGTGCAGCAAGGCTGGCCCAAGCATCCAGATGCCAAAGCTGTCCAGCGGACTGCGGGCACCGATACGGTCCATTTCCTCTTTGAAAATCTTTTCCTGCGCGCGGTTCAGCCCGGCACCGCCGCATTCGACCGGCCATGTCGGCACAGTATAACCCTTGGAGGCCGCGCGTTCCATCCAGTCGCGTTGCGCGCCTGATTCGAACTCGAAATTCTTGCCACCCCAGCAGATTGATGCTTCACTCATCTCGCCGCCGCGCATTTCGGTCGGGCAATTCGCCTCGAGCCATTCGCGCAGTTCAACGCGGAAACCTTCCAGTGCCTGATCGGATTGCATTGCGTTCTCCCCCCTCGTTTTTGCGGATAACAATTCCGCACTGCAAAATTGCATTTCGAAATTCGATTGACAAGACAGTTTCTGAACGCGCCTATTGCTTTGCAAATTCTAACGGAGGAAACACCAAATGAAAGCCATGCTAAGCACTGCACCAGGCGGACCCGAAACCCTAGAGCTGACAGAGCTGCCACAGCCTGAACCCAAAAAAGGCGAAGTCCGCATTCGTGTGCGCGCTGCTGGCCTGAATTTCCCTGATACTTTGATTATTCGCGATCTTTACCAGATGAAACCTCCCCGTCCCTTTGCCCCCGGTGGCGAAGTCGCAGGCGACATTGATGCGGTTGGCGAAGGGGTCAAAAACGTGGCTGTTGGTGACCGTGTGTTGGCAATGACCGGTTTTGGCGGATTTGCGACAGATATGTGTATTGACGCCGGACGGGTCATGAAAATACCTGATGCGATGCCATATGACGAAGCGTCATGTTTGGTTTTGACCTACGGCACCTCGCACCACGCGCTTAAAAACCGCGCTGAAATCAAGGCTGGCGAATCCTTGCTGATCCTTGGCGCTGCAGGTGGCGTTGGGGCCGCCGCGATCGAACTTGGCAAGGCTGCTGGTGCGCGTGTCATCGCTGCGGTGTCGTCCGAGGAAAAGGCGCAGTTCTGTCGTGACTTGGGTGCAGATGAAACGATTGTTTACAGCCGCGATATGGATGACCGTGCCACACAAAAAGAGTTCTCGAGCCAGATCAAAAAACTGGCAGGCGGTGACGGTGTTGATGTCGTTTATGACGCAGTCGGCGGTGCCTATGCAGAACCCGCCGTACGCGCGCTGGCTTGGAAAGGCCGCTATCTGGTCGTGGG
>JAPKCR010000394.1 GCA_026421135.1 Sulfitobacter sp.
TCACTGCGCATTACACGCCCGAGGATCTGGTTGGTACTCAGGTCATGGGTGTCGTAAATTTTCCGCCGCGCCAGATCGGGCCGTTTATGTCCGAGGTATTGGTGCTGGGGGTAGCTGATGAAAACGGGGCAATTGTGCTGACGCGGCCCGCGCAGACCGTCCCAAACGGAGGACGCATGCATTGACGAAACTTTTGATTGCCCGCCCTGCTCCAGACGAGGTGCACGCCGCACTTGACGGATTCGACGTAACCTATCGGGATGTCCACACGCCTCTTACGGCGGACGAAATGAAGGCTGCGCTGCGCGACTATGACGGGGTCCTACCAACCCTAGGCGATGCATTTTCTGCAGATGTGTTTGCGCAGGTGAAAAACCCCCGTTGCAAAATTCTTGCTAATTTCGGGGTGGGTTATAACCACATTGATGCCGCAGCCGCCCGTGCCAGCGGCGTTGAGGTGTCAAACACGCCAGGTGCCGTGACAGATGCCACCGCCGACATTGGCATGACTCTCATGCTGATGGCCGCACGCCGTGCTGGCGAAGGCGAACGTCTGGTCAGGTCTGGCGCGTGGACGGGTTGGCACCCGTCGCAACTGTTGGGCATGCATCTTACGGGCAAGACAGTCGGCATCGTTGGCATGGGTCGCATAGGTCAGGCCGTCGCACAGCGATGTCACTACGGGTTCTCGATGCCGGTGAAATACTTTAGCCGTAGCGCCAAGGACTTGCCCTATGAGGCGGAACATATCAGCGATCTAAAGGCGTTAGTCGCCGCAGTTGATGTTGTAGTAATTGCTGTTCCGGGTGGGGACGAAACCCACCACCTCATCAATGCAGACGTGCTGGCCGCGATGCAGCCACACGGGTTGCTTATCAACATTGCACGCGGAAATGTGGTGCAGGAAAGCGCTCTGATCGACGCGTTGCAGTCCGGTTCAATCGGTGGTGCGGGCCTCGACGTTTACGAGTTCGAGCCCAAGGTGCCTGAGGCATTGCGCGTTCTGGATAACGTGGTGCTATTGCCGCATTTGGGGACGTCTTCGCACGAGGTGCGTGTGGATATGTGGATGATGGCGGTTGAGAACCTGAAAGCAGGTGTCGCAGGGAAAACGCCTCCGAACGCGGTCTAGGGGCTGGATTACCGACCCACAGCCTCGCGCCAGTGACGGCGACAGAGCGAGACGTATGTCTCGTTCCCGCCAATCTGGACCTGCGCACCTTCTTTGATCGCGTGGCCCCCGGCATCCTGACGGACCACCATCGTGGCCTTCTTGCCGCAATGACAGATGGTGCGGACTTCGCGCATTTCATCAGCCAGCGCTAGCAACGTCGCCGAACCGGGGAACAGCATCCCCTGAAAATCGACCCTCAGCCCGTAGCACATGATTGGCACTCCCAAATCGTCGACCGCACGGGCCAGTTGCCAAACCTGATCGCTGCCGAGAAACTGCGCCTCGTCGATAAAGATGCAGGCGCAGGGGCCCGACTCTAGACGGTTTTTGATCTTTTCGAACAGATCTTCCTCGGGGCCAAATGTGTCCGCTTCTTGGCCGATGCCGATGCGCGACGCGATGCGCCCGTCGCCGGCACGATTGTCAAATTGCGCTGTCATTAAATAAGGAACCATGCCGCGTTCCACATAGTTGTGGGCTGCTTGCAAAAGCACCGTAGATTTGCCGGCGTTCATGGTCGAATAGTGAAAATAAAGCTTTGCCATGGGTCTCTTTACAAGCAGTCGGGTCAGGCCTTCAAGACCGAGATGACGGTTGGTGGCGAGCGGAGACTTAGGCGCAGTTATTACGACAGCGGCGGTCAGGTGGGACCGAGCATCATCTTGAATGCGGCCTCGCTCAACCGTGGCGTTGCACCAGAACGGACCCCACAGAATACCCTGCGCCAAAGGAACAGATCAGCCCGGTATCACCGTCCTTCAAGTCTTTGGAATACTTGGAAAACGTAATGATGGATCCGGCCGACGAAGTGTTTGCATAGTCTTGCAGGATATTGGGTTGTTCGCCAGGTTCCGGCACGCGCCCCAATACTTTTCGACCGATGAAATCATTCATAGACTTGTTGGCCTGATGCAGCCAAAGCCGTTTAAGATCAGTGGCTTCCACACCCACTTCAGCCATGTGGTTAGCAATATGGTCGGCGACCAACGGCAGGACTTCTTTGAAGACTTTGCGGCCGTTCTGCATAAATTGCATATCACGGCGATCCTCAACACCAGCGGGGCGCGACCGGCGTAGAAAGCCGTTGTTGTTGCGTATGTTGTTTGAAAATTGGGTGGCGCAACGTGTTGATTTAATTTCGAAATAGGGTCCGGTCGCATCCTCGGCCCGTTCGATCAATACGGCCGTTGCCACGTCGCCAAATATGAAATGGCAGTCGCGGTCGCGCCATTCTAAGTGGGCCGAACAGATCTCGGGGTTGACGACCAGCGCCGACCGGATCGAACCTGACCGCACCATGTCTGCAGCGGCCTGTATACCAAACGTGGCCGACGAACAGGCCACATTCATGTCAAAGGCAAAGCCGTTGATTCCCAACAGATCCTGTATCTCGATCGCCACGGCAGGATAGGCCCGTTCAAGGTTCGATGCCGCACAAATCACGGCATCCACATCGGTCGCTGTCTTGCCCGCATCTGCCAGCGCTTTTTGCGCGGCGTCCAATGCCATTTCGGCCATCAGGCTAGGTTCATCATCCGACCGCTGACGCAGAAGAGGGTGCATTACTTTTGGGTCCAGAATGCCGGTTTTGTCGATCACGTACCGCTGCTCGATCCCGGATGCCTTAACGATGAACTCTTCCGAGGAATGTTCCTTGGCAGGAAGTGTCCCGGCCGCAATCTCATCGGCGTGTTCGGCATTAAAAAGATCGGCATAAGCATTAAAGGCGACAACCAACTCGGCGTTGGTGATGACCTGATCTGGCGTAAAAATGCCGCTACCGGTAATGGCGGGTGTGAACATGATGAACCCTTTCTTTCAGTCAGACGATAAAGTCAAATAAGCATGGAAAGGTCAAGTTATAGTGGGGCGTGGGGGCTGTGGTCTCGCTATGAACAATTGTTATGAAAAGGATGATAATAACATTTTGTCTTGGATCAACGTCGTGCCATCGCCATCCGTCGGACAGGCGATGGCCCTTGGTTACCCTTGCAGTGACTTCACGCCAATTTCGTCTTCGGCCTGTGCTTTGATCGCCAGTGCCGCTGCATAAGAACCCGCAGCTGTCGTGAAATAAGGAATCTTGTCGTACAATGCGATGGATCGGATGGATTTGCTGTCTTCGACGGCCTGCGCACCCTCGGTGGTGTTCATCACCAGATGGATCGCCTCGTCCTTCATCATGTCGGTGACGTCGGGACGGCCTTCGTAAACTTTGTTGACGATCTTGCAGGCGATGTCGTGGGATGTCAGCCAATCGGCAGTGCCACGGGTGGCGACGATGGTAAAATCCTGTTCCAACAGAATGCGTGCGGCGGTCAGCATTTCGTCTGTCTTATCCATATCTTTAATCGACAGGAAGGCGCAGCCGTTGCGGGGCAGCGGGTTACCGGCACCC
>JAPKCR010000395.1 GCA_026421135.1 Sulfitobacter sp.
TTGCCGACTTTGCGGACTGGTTACTGTGCACGGGCAGAATTATTGTTTCGCGTATGAAACTTTGGTTCGCTGCCGGGCAGTTCATACACTGGACCGTTGCTGGACGATCTATGCCTAGATTCTCTTGGATTTGGGGACAGGCGCGTGAACCAGATATAGCGGCGAAACCGCGACGTTCAACGATCTGGACCGGAAGGGCGTTGGCGATCAGAAACCCGTCACACTAGACGCCGGCAGCTTTGCGGCCTTTGCGACCAGCAGCGATGCATCGTTAAATGCTAAATAGACCGCCGAGGGAGTGGCCAAGTCTGTCAGTCTGCTGGGCAATGCGGCCGATGTTTTCCCTGAGCGGTTCTACGCTGCGTGCGCAAAGACGCCTGAGGTTGCCTCGTATCTTGGGATAACTGAACCACCAAGAAACTGGAACCAACCAAAGGGAACGAGAAGACGGTCAGATGTATATGCTTATCATCCGTCGCTGTCGCTTCTGTTGTGGTTTGGGATGGGTCGCCAGTGGGCCACTCGGCAAGGGAGCGAGGTTAGCGGCGTATGTCTGTTCACCTTAGGAATTATCGTCTTGCTGCAGTGGCCAAACATCGCAAGTTCGGTGCTCGGGTTTCTGGTGGGCCTGAACATTCTCAGCGCAGGTGTATCGTTGTTGTTGGTTTCGCGCGCCTTGGCGAGTAATATCTAGGAATGAATGTAAAAAACACCACTGAGCCCTGCATTATTTGCAACCGAAAGCTTGGACACGCCAAGATGCGCCCCTGGGTGTCTGTCAGGCCGGGCGTGTCCGAGTTGATATCGCTGGATCATCCCGACTGGGGGGCGGGAAAATACATTTGTCGTGATGATCTGTCAGTCTATCGCGGTGCATATGTCGAACGTCTTTTGGAACGCGAACGTGGAGAGTTGGGCGATCTGGATCGGCAGGTGATCGAGAGCCTGCAAACAGGGCAAATCCTGTCGCAAAACATGATCGACGGCGAAGGGGTGCGCGGCACAGTCGGCGAACGCGCGGCGGACCGGGTTGCATCCTTCGGCGGAAGCTGGACGTTTATTCTGATCTTTATAGGTATTCTGACGATCTGGATGACAATCAACGCCGTGTGGTTCACCACGCGGCCCTTCGATCCGTACCCGTTCATCTTGCTAAACCTGCTGCTGTCCAGCCTTGCCGCGCTTCAGGCCCCCGTCATCATGATGAGCCAGCGCCGACAGGAAACCAAAGACCGGGCGCGCGCAGAAAATGATTACCGCGTGAACCTGAAGGCCGAGCTTGAGATCAGACAGCTGCACGAAAAGATGGATCACCAACTGGCCCAGCAATGGGACAAGCTGGCCGAAATGCAGCAGATCCAAATCGAAATTCTGCAGGAGCGGGTGGATGACAAGCGCTGATCCGGCGAAGCCCGCGCCAACAGGACGGGTATCGCTGCTGCTGGCCCATCCTGCGGTGAAAATCGTCGTGCCGCTGCTGATTATCGGTATCACACTATTTGTCTTGCAAGACCTGTCTGCCAAGGTCCGGTGGAGCGATGTGAAAACCGATCTTGCTGCCAGCAGTTGGCGGTCGATCCTATTGGCCATCACCGCGACCGCTGTCAGCTTCTGCGCGTTGTCTTTCTATGACGTCTTAGCTGTGCGCAGTGTTGCAACCGACCAAGTGCCTGACCGCATGGCTGCATTTGCGGGCGGGGCAGGGACGGCAGTGTCCAACCTGCTTGGCTTTTCCTATCTGACAGGAACCGCCGTGCGCTATCGCATCTATGCCTCGCTAGGCGTTGATCTGGCGCGTGTCGGTGGCATTATCGCAACCTCCTGGATTGCATTCTGGCTGGGCCTGACCTTGGTTCTGGGTGCGTTGATGTTGGCGCACCCGACAGGGCTTTCTGCGGTGTTGCCGCTGACAGGAGGCATGGAAGTCCTTATCGGCCTATGTCTAATCGGGGCCCTTTTGACTTTGCTGGTCTGGTTGTCGCGCGCACCCCGCAACATGCGGGTCGGCGGGTTTAGCGTTCCCTTGCCGGGGCCCAAGCTGGCGATGACGCTGATGGGCGTTGCGGTGATTGATCTGATGGGCGCGGCAATGACGCTGTATTTCCTGGCACCTGCGGATCTGTCGCAAAATTTCTCGTTCTTCTTTGTGATCTACATGGGCGCGATCGCACTTGGCGTTCTCAGCCATTCCCCTAGTGGGCTGGGCGTCTTCGAGGCGACAATAATCGCGGGTCTTGGCGCGTCCGGTCGGTCTGATATGCTGGCAGCATTGCTGCTTTATCGGCTGATCTATTCGGTGATGCCTTTTCTGGTGGCCGTAATTGCGCTGGCCGTGACATGGGCATTGACGCAGCGCAGCGCAATTATGGAAACCTCAGGGTGGGCCTACCGACTGTTGCGCCCATTGGTGCCGATTGCGGCATCAGGTGTCGCCATGCTGGCTGGCAGCATCTTGTTGATCTCTGGCACCTTGCCATCGGACGCTTCGCGTTTGGGCGTGCTGCGTGATATTCTGCCTCTTTCTTTCATCGAGGCCTCGCACCTTGCGGGCAGTGTGGCAGGATTGTTGCTGGTCGTTATCTCTCGGGGTCTATACCGCAAGCTGCACCGTGCTTGGGCCATCGCGATGGTGCTGATGGCCATCGGGCTGGTCGCGTCGATTTTCAAAGGGCTGGATTGGGAAGAAGCGATCGGCATGGTTCTGACGCTTGGCCTGTTAGGGGCGTTCCGGCCTGCGTTCTACCATGCCAATACAGCTTCCGTCTTCCACCTGAATGGCACATGGATTATCAGCATTCTGGCTTTGGTGGCGGCGATCTTCTGGATTGGCCTATTCGACTATAGCCATGTTGAATACCGTGACGCGATGTGGTGGCAGTTCGCTGTGGATGGGGACGCCTCACGGTTTATGCGGGCCAGTGTGGTCGTTGCGTTGATCCTTGTGGGGATCGTACTGAATTCGCTGCTTAATCGCCGCGTTATAGTGACGCAAAAGCAAGCCATTCCCGATGTCGTGCGCCAGCTAATTTCGCAAAGTAACGATACCGAGGCACAGTTGGACCTGCTGGGCGACAAGGCGTTTCTGGTGGCGCAAGATGACAGCGCCTATCTGGCCTATTGCGATACAGGCGGGTCGCTGATCACGCGGGGCGAACCAGTGGGCAATGAGACCGCCGGCCGCACGCTGATCTGGCAGTTGCGCGAACAGGCCGACAAGGCTGGCAAGCGCTGTGCCTTTTATGCGGTTTCGCCGAAATATCTGGCGACCTATTTGGATCTGGGTCTGTCGATCCTCAAGATCGGAGAGGTCGCGCGTGTCAGCCTTCAAGACTTCACACTGGACGGTCCCGCCAAAAAAGACATCCGTTACGCCCAAAGCAAAGCCACGCGCGAGGGGTATGAATTTGGCATCATCGCCAAGGCCGACGTGCCCGGTGCTCTGGCCGAATTACGTATAATTTCGGACGCTTGGATGGCATCCAAACAGGGCGAAGAAAAGGCATTCTCGCTGGGTTATTTCGATGACGCCTATCTGGGGAATTTCGATCACGCCGTGCTGCGCCACATCGAG
>JAPKCR010000012.1 GCA_026421135.1 Sulfitobacter sp.
TCGTTCAGGTTTTTGGCACGCTGGATGATCGTCCGCCAGCCCTGTGCAGTGTTGATGACCTGCCGACGATCCCGTCGCGGGCCGATCCGACATGTATCGGTTTTCAGGCCGATATGATCGCAGCCTTGTGCAACGGCACGAGTTCTGCTCCGCGCATGCCGCTGGCTGATGCCATCGCGCATATCGCAGCGGGCCGAGCATCCCATGACAACCCGCGCCCTGCCCCGCTGTATCTGCGCCCAGCCGATGCAGCCCCCGCACGCGATGCGCCCCCCACTATCCTACCGTGACCCCAGACCGGATGGCCCAGATTCATGCGGCCGCGTTTCTGCAGGATCGCAGCTGGACCGCAAGCGAAATTTCGGACCTGCTGGTGTCGCCCCTGATCACAGCATTCCACGAAACCGGCGGATTTTCCCTGACCCGACTGATAGCCGGCGAAGCGGAGTTGCTGACGATTGCCGTTGATCCCGCCTATCAGAATCAGGGCATCGGTCGGCGCTTGATGAACCGGTGGCTTGCCATCGGTGCCGACACTGCCTTTCTGGAGGTGGCCGCTGACAATAGCGCTGCAATTGCTCTCTACCAAAACCTTGGATTTCAACAGATCGGCGTAAGGCGGCGCTATTACCAGCGCAAAGATGGGCTGGCGGTTGATGCTTTGACCCTATCAAAAACCTTAACGCGTGGTCATTCACCTGATTCTACCCCCTAAAGCCGAGAATCCGGTTGACCCCGGCCACCCGCTACGCAGTATCGTATAACTGATCGACGGGCGTAGACCCGCGACCGGGTGTGGCACTGCGCCAGACCCCAACACAACAAAACCTGGGAGACACTTCATGACCCTAATGACCAAATTTCTTGGTGCCGCTGCTGTTACAGCCCTTGGCGCTGGAGCGGCACTGGCTGAACCAGCTTTGATTTTTGACCTTGGCGGCAAGTTCGACAAATCCTTTAACGAGGCAGCATTCAGCGGCGCACAGCGTTGGGCCGAAGAAACAGGCGAGACGTTCCGCGAGATTGAATTGCAATCCGAAGCACAGCGCGAGCAGGCATTGCGCCGTTTTGCCGAAGCGGGTTCCAATCCGATCGTCATGACAGGCTTTGCCTTTGGTGATTCACTTGGCCAAGTTGCGGGCGATTACCCTGAAACCGATTTTGTCATCATCGACATGGTTGTTGACGCGCCGAACGTGCGTTCGGTTGTGTTTAACGAACACGAAGGCTCGTACTTGGTTGGTATGATGGCAGCGATGGCGTCCAAATCCAACACAGTCGGCTTTATCGGCGGCATGGATATCCCGCTGATCCGCAAGTTCGCCTGTGGCTATGCCCAAGGTGTGTTGGCAGCGAACCCGGACGCAACGATTGTTGCCAACATGACAGGGACAACGCCTTCCGCATGGAATGACCCGGTAAAAGGTTCCGAGCTGACAAAAGCACAAATCAGCCAAGGCGCTGACGTAATCTATGCCGCCGCTGGTGGTACAGGCGTTGGCGTTCTGCAAACCGCCGCAGACGAAGGCATCCTGTCGATCGGTGTGGACAGCAACCAAAACTACATGCACCCGGGCAAGGTTCTGACCTCCATGCTCAAGCGTGTTGATAACGCTGTTTACCAAGCCATGAAAGACGGCCCCGGCATGGAAAAAGGTTTTAACGTTATGGGCATCGCCAATGGCGGCGTTGGCTATGCTATGGACGAGTACAACAAAGACATCGTGACGGCTGACATGCAGGCCGTTGTCGAAGAAGCATCTGCACAAATCGCGGATGGCACGTTGATGGTCCACGACTATATGGCCGACGACACCTGCCCAGCGTTGAGCTTCTGAACGTGAACGACACGACAAACGTGGAGCGGCAGGCAACTGCCGCTCCAGCTATTGAGCTAAAGGGCATTTCCAAGGCCTTCGGCCCGGTGCAAGCCAACAAAGACATTTCCATTCGCGTTATGCCCGGCACGATCCATGGGATCATCGGTGAAAACGGCGCGGGCAAGTCCACGTTGATGAGCATCCTCTACGGCTTTTACAAAGCCGATAAAGGCGAGATTTTCATCAGTGGCAAAAAGACAGATATCCCTGACAGCCAGGCCGCTATTGCCGCAGGCATCGGGATGGTGTTCCAGCATTTCAAGCTGGTCGAGAATTTTACGGTGCTCGAAAACGTTATTCTGGGTGCCGAAGACGGGCGGTTATTGAAACCATCGCTGGCCAAGGCCCGCAAAAGCCTTTTGAAGTTGGCGGATGACTATGGCCTTAAAGTCGATCCAGACGCGCTGATCCAAGATATCGGTGTCGGCATGCAACAGCGGGTCGAAATCCTGAAAGCGCTGTATCGGCAGGCTGATATTCTGATTTTGGATGAACCGACTGGTGTTCTGACCCCTGCCGAGGCAGACCAGTTGTTCCGCATTCTGGGCCGGCTGCGGTCCGAGGGGAAAACTATCATCCTGATTACGCATAAACTGCGCGAGATCATGGAAATTACGGATACCGTATCAGTCATGCGACGCGGCGAGATGACCGCGACCGTAAAGACGTCAGAGACGTCCCCAGCAGAACTCGCCGAACTGATGGTCGGGCGCAAAGTTCTGCTGCGCGTGGATAAAAAACCCGCCCAGCCCGGCGAGGTGGTTTTGGACATCAAAGGGTTGCGCGTCGTTGACGAAAAAGGTGTCGAACGTCTGCGCGGCATCGATCTGCAAGTTCGGGCGGGTGAAATTCTGGGCGTCGCGGGTGTTGCTGGCAATGGCCAGTCTGAACTGCTCGAGGTGCTAGGCGGGTATCAAACCGGAACAGGATCAGTGCGGGTCAAAGGCCAAGCGCTGGACCTGACAGGCAAACATTCCGACGGTCAGTCGCGGCGTAACCATGGCATTGCCCACGTGCCCGAAGATCGCCAGCGCGAAGGTCTGATTATGGATTTTCACGCTTGGGAAAACACTGCCTTTGGCTATCACAAAGACCCCACCTATCGCAGCGGCCTTCTGATGGATAACGCTGCGATAAAGACTGATACCGTAAAAAAGATGGAACGCTTCGATGTGCGTCCCCCGAACCCGAAATTGGCGGCCAAAAACTTTTCCGGGGGCAACCAACAAAAGATTGTTTTGGCCCGCGAGATCGAACGCAATCCCGACCTTTTGTTGATCGGTCAACCGACGCGCGGTGTGGACATCGGTGCCATCGAATTCATCCATCAACAAATTGTTGCACTGCGGGATCAGGGCAAAGCGATTTTGTTGGTGTCTGTCGAGCTCGAAGAAATCCTAGCCCTAAGCGACCGTGTTGCAGTGATGTTTGACGGACAAGTTATGGGTGTGCGCGATGCGTCGGCGACGGATGAAAAAGAGTTGGGCCTGATGATGGCCGGGATCACCGATTCCGAAGCTGATGCAAAGATAGGGGCCTAGAATGGACGTCATGCCAAAATGGGCCGAGGTCGTCCTTGTGCCCCTTATCTCGCTTGCTTTGGCGGCGGCCCTGTCAGCCTTAGTAATTCTGGGTATCGGCGAAGACCCGGTTGCTGCTGTAAAATTGATGATCTCTGGGGCCTTGGGCAGCACCTATGGATGGGGTTATACGCTGTATTACGCGACGAACTTTATGTTCACCGGACTATGCGTCGCGATTGCATTTCACGCGCGACTGTTCAACATCGGCGGCGAAGGTCAGGCGATGCTGGGCGGTTTGGGTGTGGCTCTGGCCTGCCTCTACATCCCTTGGCCGCATTGGTCGCTGGCATTGATCGGCGCCACGACAATGGCTGCGCTTTTTGGGGCCGCATGGGCAGCAATCCCGGCCTTTTTGCAAGCCAAACGCGGCAGCCAGATCGTCATCACCACCATCATGTTCAACTTTATAGCGGCGGCTGTCCTGAATTATATTCTGGTTAATATGCTACGGCCAAAAGGCAGCATGGACCCGGCGACCGCGCGTTTTCCGGACGCCACCAAATTGCCAACTTTGCATGACCTGCTAGCCCCTATCGGGATCAACTTTTCCAAGGCAGCGCCTGCGAATATCTCGCTCTTGGTTGCCATTGCAGCCTGCATTTTTTTATGGTTGCTTATTTGGCGCACCCGCCTAGGGTATGAAATCCGCGCTTACGGGCAATCGGAATCTGCCGCGAAGTACGCTGGCATTTCCCCCGTTAAGATCACAATGATCGCGATGATTATCTCCGGTGCGCTGGCGGGAATGATGGCTATCAACAACGTCATGGGCGAAGCCGAAAGGCTGGTTCTGAACGCGACCGAAGGCGCAGGGTTCATCGGTATCGCTGTGGCGCTGATGGGCCGCAGCCATCCCTTTGGCGTCTTTTTGGCTGCGATCCTTTTCGGGTTTCTGTATCAAGGCGGTGCGGAGCTGGCCCTTTGGACGTCCATCCCGCGCGAGCTGATTGTTGTCATTCAGGCGCTGGTCATCCTGTTTACTGGCGCGTTGGATAACATGGTGCGAATGCCGCTCGAGAAAATCTTTCTCGGGATTCGAAACGCCCGCGCACCAAAACCTGAACGCAAACCGGTGGGGCCAGCAGAATAATGGATTACATGACCCTAATCCAGCTGTTGGACAGCACGGTTCGCCTTGCAACGCCATTGCTGTTGGCCTGCCTGGCAGGCTTGTTCTCTGAACGTGCCGGAATTTTCGACATCGGGCTGGACGGCAAAATGCTGGCGGCAGCGTTTTTCTCGGCTGCGGTTGCTGCATTGTCGGGCAATGTGTGGCTTGGCCTGCTTGCGGGGATTGCCGCGTCACTCGCGCTTAGTTTGCTGCACGGGCTGGCGTCGATCACATTTCGCGGCAACCAGCTGATCTCAGGCGTGGCGATCAACTTTCTTGCTGCGGGCCTGACGGTGCTGATTGCCCAAGACTGGTTCAAACAAGGCGGGCGGACGCCGTCACTAATCGGGGGCGCGCGGTTCAATCCGATCACTCTGCCGTTTGCTGACACGATTGAGCCACTGCCGATCATTGGCCCGCTATATGCTGAGCTGATCTCGGGCCATTCGATCTTGGTCTATGCCGCGTTTGCCGCCGTGCCTCTAACGTGGTGGCTGCTGTATCGAACGCGGTTTGGCCTGCGCCTGCGTGCTGTGGGCGAAAACCCAGCAGCCGTGGACACTGCTGGCGTTTCAGTCATCGGGCTGCGCTATGCCGCCGTGTGTATCTGTGGCGTCCTGTGCGGTATTGCGGGTGCTTACCTAAGCACCGCCCTGCAAGCGGGTTTTATTAAGGACATGTCGGCAGGCCGTGGCTATATCGCGCTGGCGGCGCTGATTTTTGCCAAGTGGCGACCTTGGTACGCGCTTTGGGCGACGTTGCTGTTTGGGCTTTTCGGTGCCTTGGAAACACGCCCCGACGTGATCGAAGCACTGATCGGTATCAAGGTCCAGGGTCAGTTGTTGGGAGCCCTACCCTATGTCATGACGGTTATCATCCTTGCCGGTTTTGTCGGCAAAGCCATTCCGCCCCGCGCGGGCGGGCAGCCTTACGTGAAAGAACGTTGACCTCCTCAGCGCTGCTGTAAACTTTCCGCAGCGTAGTAACTACAATTGATTTCATTGCGCAAATCAGGCTAACAGCATATATGCAAATATACCTGCCCATTGCCGAGATTTCGGTTAACGCGTTCCTACTTTTGGGGCTAGGCGGAATCGTGGGCGTCCTTTCGGGCATGTTTGGCGTCGGCGGCGGGTTTCTGATCACGCCGCTTTTGTTCTTTATCGGCATCCCACCCGCGGTCGCCGTGGCCACCGGTGCAAACCAGATTGTGGCGTCTTCTGTTTCGGCCCTGCTGGCCCATCTCAAGCGGAAAACCGTTGATCTGAGGATGGGCACCGTTTTGCTGATCGGGGGCCTTGTTGGGGCCGCCGGGGGTGTCAGCATCTTCAACTATCTGAAATCGCTTGGACAAGTCGATTTGCTCGTTAACCTATGCTATGTGATCTTTTTGGGGATCATCGGCGGGTTAATGTTTATTGAATCGCTTAACGCCCTGTACAAAACCCGTTCAGGCAAACGCCAACCGCGCAAGAAACACACCTGGATTCAAAAGCTGCCCTTTAAGATGCGGTTTCGGGTCACGGGTTTATATATCTCGGTCATACCACCCTTGATAGTTGGGGCTTTTGTCGGCCTTCTGGCAGCGATCATGGGTGTTGGCGGTGGCTTTATCATGGTTCCGGCTATGATTTATCTGCTGGGTATGCCGACCAAAGTGGTGGTCGGAACATCGCTTTTCCAGATCCTGTTTGTGACCGCTTTTACTACGCTGCTGCACGCAACAACCAACTATACCGTTGATATCGTTCTGGCGGTTTTGTTGTTGATTGGTGGCGTGATTGGTGCCCAATTCGGGACGTCCCTTGGCACGAAACTAAAGGCCGAACAGTTGCGCATTCTTTTGGCCCTTCTGGTTCTCGCAGTCTGCGGAAAGCTGGCTGCGGATCTGCTGCTGCAACCGTCCGAGCTGTACTCCATCGGGTTCACGTCATGATCCGGCGGTGTTTTGTGGTGCTCCTTGCCTGTTTGACATCTTGGTCATTGGCACAGGCCGAAGAGGACATCGTTTTGGGTTTGAACCAAACCGAAGTATCTATCGCCACAAATTTTAACGGGTCCGAGATTATCATTTTCGGAGCCGTGAAACGTGAAACGCCTATCCCCGATACGTCGGAATTGCAGGTGGTTGTCACGGTGTCTGGCCCATCAAAGCCGGTCGTGGTCCGCCGCAAGGAAAAGAAGTTCGGGATTTGGATAAACACTGACGCGGTCGAGGTAGACCGCGCGCCCAGCTTTTATGCAGTCGCAACCAGCGGCCCCTTGCGTGATGTCTTAAGCCGGGTCGAGGACCTGCGCTATAAAATATCGGTCCCGCGCGCGATCAGATCGGTTGGCGCACCAATGAGCATTGCGAATTCCGCCGTCTTCACCGAGGCGTTGATCCGTATCAGGACAAAAGCCAACCAGTACCAATTGAACGAAACGGGTGTGACCGTCGACCAGCAGACGCTGTTCCGGGCGAATGTCCAACTGCCTGCTGCTTTGGTCGAAGGCGATTACGGTACCCGGATTTTCCTGACACGTAACGGAAATGTCGTCGCGCAATACGAGACGTTGATTGACGTGCGAAAAGTTGGGTTGGAGCGTTGGCTGTACAACCTGTCACGCGAACAATCTTTGGTCTACGGCCTTTTGTCGCTGGCCATTGCGATTGCTGCCGGATGGCTGGCGTCGGCGGCATTTGCAATGATCCGCCGTTAACCGCGCCCGATATAGGGCATTTTCGCCGCCATTACGGTCATGAATTGGACGTTCGCCTCGGATGGCATCTGCGCCATATGCAGGACCGATGACGCCGCGTGTTTTACATCCATCGTATCCATATCCGGGTTGGCCGCTTTGAGGTCCGCGACCAGTTCACTTTCTGCGTTGCCAATGTCAATCTGCCCGCATGCGATGTTGAACGGTCGCCCATCCAGCGACAGCGTGCGCGTTAGACCCGTCACCGCATGTTTGCTCATGGTATAGCAAACCGAACCGGGGCGCGGGACATAGGCCGACAACGACCCATTGTTGATAATGCGCCCGCCGCCGGCCTGTTTGCGCATCTGCTCAAACGCCAGTTGCGCTGCAATAAACATGCCATTGATGTTGACCTGCATCACCTCGGTCCAAACCTCTAGCGGGATTTCGTCAATGGGGCCGGACACACCAAATAGCCCCGCGTTATTGAACAACACATCGATGTGACCAAAGGTATTGAACGCGGTGCGCATCGCGGCTGCATCTGTTACGTCCGCAGGCAGTGCCACAGCATTGGGGTGCGCGTCAGCGATTTCGGCCAGACGGTCGGCACGGCGCGCAATCAATCCGACACGCCACCCTTGTTCCAGAAACAGCTCTGCGGTGGCCCGCCCGATGCCTGAACTTGCCCCTGTGATCAGAATCGATTTCAAACTTCCTCCTCCGCCTGCACATCCAGGCTAAGTGGTGCCGCCGCGACGGCGCGCAGATCATCCACACGCAACACGCCACTCGGTTTCGACAGACGGTTGCGCACGACCCAAATCAGCCGCTCCTGCGCCCGTGTGATCGCCACATAGGCCAGGCGCTTCCACAAGGGTTGCCCCGCTTCTGACCGCCCCATACGCGCGGCTGCATATAGATCTGGTGCAAACACTTGAACCGTATCCCACTGGCTCCCTTGCGCCTTGTGAATGGTCACCGCTGCGCCATGCAGGAATGTGGCCCCCATCCGCGCAGCAAAGGGAATAAAGGGCTCTTCCTCGTCCGGCTTCTCGATCTTCACAATAGATGCCGCTGATATCTGCGGGTCCTCGGCCCCCATGACATGCAAGCGGCTAAACCCCGGCTTGCGACCATTGCCCAGATAAATCACCTGAGCGCCTTTGATCAAGCCACGTGCCTCAAGGTCCAACCGTTTCTTACGATGCTTCAGCGGCAATTCGATCCCATCACAGATCAACGGTTCTCCTTCCAGCAGCGCATCCTCTGGTGCGCCGTGAACGGACCGGAAGGCATTGATCAGACGAATGCGCGTCGCGTTGCGCCATACAAGAACGGGGGACCGCGCCATCAAATCGACCTCTACCCGTTGGCCCCAGACCACGCGTTCATCTTTTTTGGAGGCATCCTCGACCATCCGTTCAAATCGTTCGAACGTCAGATCAGGGTCGGCCAGCGCGTGGGCAAGATCCAGAATGGGGTTGTCAGCCTGCTGACGGTGAATACGGCTTAGGTTCAGAACACGGTTTTCCGGCAGTTTCTCGAACACCATTGTTCCGGATTGCCCTACCGGAGCCAGCTGCGCCGGATCGCCGAACAATAGCAGCGTCGGAAAAATCTCTTTCAGATCCTCGAACTGCTTGTCATCCAGCATCGAACTTTCATCGACCAACCCAATGTCCAAAGGTTCTTCGCGGCGCTTCCAACCTGTAATGAAATCACTACCTCGCAAGCCCGCCGCCGCCAACGCGCCCGGAATCGATTTGTTGTTGGCATAGAACGCTTCCGCCCGATCAAGCGACACCTCGTTCATGCCCTCAATCACCGGACGTTCGCCATTGCCAGCCAGCCATTCAGCGATGCGTTCATATTCAGGGTCATAGACAGGTGTGTACAAAATGCGGTGGATCGTCGTTGCCGGGACGCCCCGCAGGCGCAACACAGACGCCGCCTTGTTGGTGGGGGCCAAAATCGCAAGCGACCGCTTGTCCTTGCGTTTACGAGATTCATAATCGCCAGAGACAATATCAACGCCCGCCGCTTCCAGCGCCTTATAAAGCTCTGCCAATAGAAGCGTTTTGCCCGATCCGGCCTTTCCGGTCACGGCCATCACCTGATCCTTGCCTCCAGCGGGAGGCATCAGCAGGCTGTCTTCCAAATTGATCCCAGCAAGCCGCAACATTTCAACGACGCTGTCGTAAGCGGCGGCCTGATCATCTGAATAGGTAAGCGTTGGTGTTGTCATGGCGCGACCCTAAATCAGGGCCGCGCCGGGGGCCAGACAGCTTAGCCGTTAATCGCAGTCTTCATCGGAAAAGAGGGGCCAAACCGCTGTTCAAACCATTCAGCAGATTGCTGCGGCAAAATACCGGCCCGCTCCGCCACACGTGCTTGTGCCGCTTCCTCAAAACTCCAAAGTCCCACACTGATCTTTGCCTTCCCTTCGCCGCTGCTGCCAAGTATTTCGGGCGAGGACCCGGTCATCCGATAAATCCGCACCATCCGCGCATCAAAGACGCCTGCAAAATGTGCGATCCCAAAGCCCTGCATGATCTCGCCGCCGCCCAGCATCAGCGCCGCCGCCGCATGGGCGGATGCATCCCGGTTTAGGCAAAACCGGGTGCATTCCCAAATCAACGGGCTGCAAATTGGCCCCTCCAACAGGTCGGCGAAATGTTCATTCACCATCGTTCGCCCCGTGGTTGGCAAAAACCGCATGGATCCCCCGTGCATCCCATCGGGCAGTTCCCAGATTACGTAGAGCGGATTTAGCGCGTCATATTCGTCTTTTTCGAAACCGTCTGGGTCAACACAGACATCCCAATTCAAACGATCCTTGAATTGGGATGCTCTGTCTCGAAACATGCTGTCGCGAAGTTTTGGATAATCAATCAGTTCGTCACCGTAAATGTATCTCAGCATGATTTGCCGCGCCCCCTAGCTAAACTAGGGACCGGCATACAAGCCGCTTATTTAACGCCGTCCGATGTCAACGACCGCCCAAACAATTGGAAAGCAACGCATTCCTCCAAGTGGACTTAAATCCCGGGGCAGTGAAAGGCGGGGGTTGGCCCCTTCACCATTCGCTAAACAACAATCAGGCCGCGGCTTAGCGCACGCGCTACAGCATGAGTTGTATTAAGTGCGCCCAGTTTGAAACGCGCGCTTTCAATATAGACACGTAAAGTATGCTCAGAAATCGAAAGCGTGTCCGCGACTTGGGCCCGGTTATATCCAATCGCAATTAACGTCATTGCATCGATTTCCCGTGGCGATAGCGCTTGGGCAATACCAGGGGTTCGACCCGGCTCAAGTTCGAGCGCCTTTTCGTTAAAATAATGCGCGATCAGGATTAGGTCGCGGCGGTTGGCTTCGGCAAAGGCCTTCCACTCTGGATCGCTGCAAGAATTGTTGACCGTGAAAAGCGCAAATTGTCCGTTGGGTCCGCGGATTGGGACGCTAAAACCCTGATTGCCTACGCCATATTCAATAGCCTCCAAAAGCAGTGCGCGCGCGGCTTTGCTGGTCCAATCCAACCGCTTCCAGTCAACTGGATGAAACCGCTGATAGCATCCCGAAACGACCGGATCGGTACGCAAATAGTTCTGGGCCAAATAGCGCTGCTGCCATGCCTCGGAATATGTGCCGCAACCATATTGATCGCCTGCTGAATCAACCCAGTGATATACGACATGCGCAACGCCATAGTGGTCGCGCAACGCTTCGCTGGCTTTTTGAAGCCCCTCAAACGTGGCGGTTTGTTCCAGTGCCTCCAATATCTGGTCTAACTTGGGTGAGATCATTACCATGCGGTTTCCGTCCAGTCCTATCTTTATGGGCGGAGATCTCGGCCAGAGCTACAATCGCGGTATCGTCCAGCTGTTCCGCCAAAGCGGGAAAGCCGTTGATTGTCGCGAAAGTTTTCAGATCGGTGAGAACGTCCAATATCCAGTCACTTTGCATGTTAAGATTCTCACTTTTTTGGTTAAATAATGATTAATATAACCATATCATGTGCCAAAATTTTCGCATATTCGCGTTTTCCAACTCCCCATTTCTAGCGGGTTGGCTGTCAGGCAAGTTGTTGTTTCAAAAACACCTGTCGCGAAATGCAAATCACCCGCGAAACGGAAAGCCGATTCGCGGGTGATTGTTTCCAAATTGGAAACTTGTTGCTTACTTCTTGGCTTCTAGCGCGTCTTCCAAAGTACGCAGCCCGGTCGTTGGTGACTGAACCAGAACAGCCATGTTTCCTGGTTTATGCTCGTTGGCCAACATCTTCATGTGTGCGTCGGGCAGGTCATTCCATGTGAATACTTCGGACATACATGGGTCCAAGCGGCGCTCAAGCATCAGTTTGTTCGCCGAGGATGCCTGCTGCAGGTGGGCAAAGTGGCTGCCCTGCAGACGCTTCTGGTGCATCCACATATAGCGCACGTCAAACGTCAGGTTGAAACCGGACGTACCGGCGCAGATTACAACCATGCCACCTTTTTTACAGACGAATGTGGACACGGGGAAGGTCGCCTCGCCGGGGTGTTCAAACACCATATCGACGTTCACACCTTTGCCAGTGATTTCCCAGATCGCAGCGCCAAACTTGCGGGCTTCTTTGAACCAGGTGGCGTACTCTGGCGTGTTCACAGTGGGCATCTGGCCCCAGCAGTTAAAGTCTTTGCGGTTCAGAACACCTTTGGCACCCAAATCCATGACGAAGTCACGCTTGGATTCGTCCGAGATTACCCCGATCGCATTTGCGCCCGCGGTATTGATCAGCTGGATCGCATAGGACCCCAGACCACCCGATGCGCCCCAAACCAGAACGTTCTGGCCAGGCTTTAGATCGTGTGGTTCGTGACCGAACAGCATGCGATATGCAGTGGCCAGCGTGAGCGTATAGCATGCGGCCTCTTCCCAGGTCAGGTGCTTGGGACGTGGCATAAGCTGTTGCGCCTGCACATTGGTAAACTGTGCGAATGAACCGTCGGGGGTTTCATAGCCCCAGATACGCTGGCTGGGCGAATACATCGGGTCGCCGCCGTTGCAGTGCTCATCGTCGCCATCGTCTTGGTTGCAGTGAATCACAACTTCGTCGCCGACTTTCCAACGTTTCACCTTGTCACCAACCGCCCAGACGATCCCCGAAGCATCCGAACCGGCGATGTGAAAGGGTTGTTTGTGGCCGTCAAACGGGCTGATGGGTTTTCCCAAGGCAGCCCAAACACCATTGTAGTTAATGCCCGCAGCCATTACGAGAACCAGCACCTCATAACTGTCGAGTATTGGAACATCCACTACTTCTTCCAACATCGCAGTGTTTGGATTGCCGTGACGTTCGCGGCGAATGGTCCAAGCGTACATCTGCTTGGGTACATACCCCATCGGAGGGATCTCGCCGACTTCGTACAAATCTTTTTCCGGTGCGTCATATTGCGCGATATTGGTATCCAGGGCCATGCGTGTCTCCACTATCAGAATTAGTTTGTGCCGCAGTGCAGAATCGCGGCGTCTAAGACGGGGATATTGCCCCTAGCGCAACAATGCAACCGTATTTGGTCCGAATTTGTAATTTTATAACTTTGCAGCTGCAGCAAATTTAAGGCCAAATGCGCCTAAATAAAGAAATGTGAAATCGAGTTGGCGTAGTAATTCAAGATCGGCAATTCATCAGGAGATGCGGCAAATTTCCCGTCGACTACAACCATCATCCCACGCTGCACTAGCTGTTCTCGCGCTTTAAGAACAGCCTCTTCAAAATCAGCGTGAGGGATATCGATCGCCTTCTTAGCCTTTTCCAGCAGTCGCGCCATTTCGGCTTTCAGCGCATCGCCTGTCAGCGGGCCGTTGGCCGATACCAAGATGTGCGCCATCAGCGGCACAAATAGCAGCGGCATCTCGCTTGCAATCCGTCCCATCAAATCTTGTGCTAATTGATCGACATCCGGCTTATTACCATAGTCGCGCAAGGGTACGGGTTCGCCAAAAACCACAGCCGCCTCGCCAAAGCGCATAAACTTGCCACGGATTCGCAACCACGTTTTGCGAAGAATGAATATCAAAATTACCGATATGCGCGCCCTGAAGCGCCTCGTGCCCGCTAGGTTCGCTTCGATCAGAACCCGATCTTCAAGAACCCGGTCATAGTTTATGGCAACTGGCACAAACACCACCTCCCGGTCGGTCAAATCAGCGCCAACAACATAGCCCAACAATCCCATTTTTGGCGGCATCAACTTGCCATCAAGGCTTAACCCTCCTTCTGGGAATACCGCTTGGGTCACGCCGCCTTCGGTAGCCTTTTGAACGTAGCGCGCCAAGACTTTGCGATACAGCGCACCACGGGATTTGCGACGAATGAAATAGGCCCCCATCGATCTTATCAACCGGCTAAGCGGCCAAACCCGCGCCCATTCCCCTACCGCGTAGCTTAGCGCCGATGCCTCGCCCGCCAGATAGGTCACCAACATATAGTCCATGTTGCTGCGGTGGTTCATGACAAAGATCACGGTCGCCTCACCGTCTATCTTTTCAATGACAGCGGCGTTGTCCTTGCCAGTGCGCACCTCGTAAAGCGTGTTTGCTAAAAACCGGGCAAGCCGGATGCCAAAACTGAAATAGGCGAATGCGCTAAAACTGGGCACGATCTCTCTCGCATAGCGCCGCGCCTGTTCGAATGCCACATTTTCAGGAATGCCCTCTTCGCGCGCGTGATCGGCAATTGCTTGGCTGATCTGCGGATCATAAATCAGGCGTTGAATCATGTCGTGGCGGCGAGCCAATTTGAACGGCTCAATCGGG
>JAPKCR010000396.1 GCA_026421135.1 Sulfitobacter sp.
AAAAAAGCGAAGCGGAAATAAGCCATGAGCAAGGATAAAAATCCCCGCCGCGTGGCTGACAACGAAGCCCGTGCAAAACTGCGCATGCTTCGCACAAGCCCGCAGAAACTGAACCTCGTCGCCGCAATGATCCGCGGCAAGAAGGTAGACAAGGCCCTTACGGACCTGACCTTCTCGAAAAAGCGGATCGCAGCAGATGTGAAGAAATGCCTTCAGTCCGCAATTGCGAACGGTGAGAACAACCACAACCTTGACGT
The DNA here is from genome assembly GCA_026421135.1 of Sulfitobacter sp. Taxonomy (GTDB): domain Bacteria; phylum Pseudomonadota; class Alphaproteobacteria; order Rhodobacterales; family Rhodobacteraceae; genus Sulfitobacter. The sequence goes on from JAPKCR010000396.1 coordinate 258, forward strand.
GGATGAACTGGTCGTTGCCGAAGCATATGTCGGTAAGAACCTGATCATGAAGCGCGGTCGTCCACGTGCGCGTGGCCGTTTCGGCAAGATCATCAAGCCGTTCTCGGAAATCACGATCATCGTGCGTCAAGTTGAGGAGCAAGCATAATGGGTAATAAAGTAAACCCGATCGGTATGCGTCTTCAGGTCAACCGCACCTGGGACAGCCGCTGGTACGCCGACACGAAGGACTATGGTGATCTTCTGCTTGAAGACCTCGCCATCCGCGCCTTCATCAAGAAAGAATGTGCACAGGCCGGTATCGCCCGTGTGATCATCGAACGCCCACACAAGAAGTGCCGCGTTACGATTCACACAGCGCGCCCAGGTGTGATCATTGGTAAAAAAGGTGCAGACATCGAAGGTCTGCGTCAGAAAATCGCCAAGATCACCAAGTCTGACCTGCACCTCAACATCGTTGAAGTCCGCAAGCCAGAACTGGACGCCGCACTTGTCGGTGAATCCATCGCACAGCAATTGGAACGCCGGGTATCTTTCCGTCGCGCCATGAAGCGTGCCGTACAGAACGCCATGCGTATGGGTGCCCTTGGTATCCGCGTTAACGTTGCTGGCCGTTTGGGTGGTGCAGAAATCGCGCGTACCGAATGGTACCGTGAAGGCCGCGTGCCGCTCCACACTTTGCGTGCTGACATCGATTACGCACATGTCGAAGCGATGACGGCCTATGGCATCATCGGGATCAAGACCTGGATCTTCAAAGGCGAGATCATGGAACATGACCCGGCAGCGCGTGACCGCAAGGCACAAGAAATGCAAGACGGCCCAGCACCACGCGGTGCCGGCGGTCGGCGTTAAAGGGGGAATGACAGATGCTACAACCAAAGCGTACGAAATTCCGCAAGCAGCACAAAGGCAAAATCAAGGGTCTAGCAAAGGGCGGGTCTGACCTGAACTTTGGCACCTTTGGCCTGAAGGCTCTGGAGCCTGAGCGTGTAACAGCGCGTCAGATCGAAGCTGCACGTCGTGCCATGACGCGTCACATGAAGCGTCAAGGCCGTGTCTGGATCCGGATTTTCCCGGACCTGCCAGTTACATCGAAGCCTACCGAAGTCCGTATGGGTAAAGGTAAAGGTTCGGTTGATTACTGGGCATGCCGCGTCAAGCCTGGCCGCGTAATGTTCGAAATCGACGGCGTTAACGAAGACATCGCTCACGAGGCCCTGCGCCTTGCTGCGATGAAGCTGCCGATCAAAACACGCGTTGTGGTCCGCGAGGACTGGTAACAAACGCTCCGGCGCAAGCCGGAGCTGTCGCGGCGGAGGCAGGGTATTTCACAGAAATGCCCGTTCCGCCTCGGTGAGATAGAAAAGCCCCCGCTGAGTGATCAGCGGGGGCTTTTTCTGTAATATGTTCATCATGTAGCGATATTCATTTGATCGATAACATTGGGCTGGCTGCTAATACTCTGCGCCGAAGAGAATAGCTTTGGCGATGCGAAAGGCAGTGCCCGAACCTACCCATGGGGAGGCGGCTTTGCACCACTGCTCGGCTCGGGCGCGGCGATCAAATCAGACAGAGGCGCTTACTGGCCAATGTGAACTCGTGGGTTTAAGGTGAGGTGAAGACCACCACCCACACAAAGGTCACTCCCATGAAACAAGTCCCCAAGCCCACCACTGACGAAGACCTCATCCAGCAGTTCCTCAACAAAGGTGGCACCATCAAGAAGGGCAAGACCAAGCCGATGCCGGATGATCTTGGCCTGTCCAACAATCAGTGGGGCAACAAACTGACCAAGGAAGAAAAAGCCGCGGTCAAGGAGCAGGAAGCAGCGCGCAAGACGGCTAGCCCCAAGCGTAGTTGAACGACACCGAGATGCGGTCTTCTTCGGCCATGTTCATCGGGACTTCGTGGCGCAGCCAGCTTTCCCATAGCAGAACATCGCCGACCACCGGCTTGGCATAAACGAACTGGCGCAGTTCCTGCGGGGCGTCTTTCATCCGACCGGGCGCGGCCATCATCATCGGCAGGCGTGGGTCTTCGAGTTTTAGCGCGCTCGTGCCTTCGGGCATTGCGACATAGGTTGTGCCTGAAATCACCGAATGGGGGTGGATGTGCGCGGTGTGAATACCGCCTTCAGGCAGGATGTTGATCCAGATATCTTCCAGCTTTAACTTTCGACCATCCAGATCAAATGCAAGATCCTTAGCGAATGCCTTGACGTGTTTATCCAACGCTTTCTTGACTGTCTTGAAAATCGGAAAGCGCCAAGGCAGGTCGGTCAGCGAAGCGTAGCTGGTATAGCCGGGAAAATCATTCTCATCGCACCATTGCTGGCCGGCCTCGTCATCCTCGGCAATGCTTAGGCACGCAGCCTCAAGCTCGGACGGGTCCACGGGTTTGCCATGCTCGGACAGGGGGGCGCGGTACAGGCGGGTGACGAAAAGGGATTCTATTTGTGACATAAGGCATCTTCTATATGAGGTGGGGCAGGGTGGCGATAGGTTTTGCACAACTGTTGCTTGCCAAGCGGCTATAACGGCTATAGAGGAACCTTTCACATGAACTCCACCAGAATCATGGTCACCCATAAGGGGCCTACTGGTGATGTCGAAAGGAACAGGCGATGAACGCCAAGGAACTACACGACAAGACACCCGACCAGCTTCGGGATGAACTTGTTAACCTGAAAAAAGAAGCTTTCAACCTGCGTTTTCAGCAAGCCACTGGCCAGCTGGAAAACCCCGCACGTTTGAAGACCGTCAAGCGTGACGTTGCACGTGTCAAAACCGTTCTCAACCAGAAAGCCGCAACCGCGGCTTCTGCTGAATAATAGGAGCCTGAGAGTATGCCCAAACGTATCCTGACAGGCACCGTGACAAGCGATGCCAACGCACAGACAGTAACCGTATCGGTCGAGCGTCGCTTTACCCACCCGGTTCTGAAAAAAACCATCCGTAAGTCCAAAAAGTACCGGGCTCACGATGAGAACAACACATTCAAAGTGGGCGACAGCGTTCGCATCATCGAATGTGCACCAAAGTCGAAAACCAAACGTTGGGAAGTGCTCGAAGCCGCTGAGGCCTAAAGCACTGCTCGTTCGGGCGTGATGCCCTTGTTTCCCTTGACTCTGAGGGGCGCAGGGGCCAAACGCACGAACGAGATGCCCGTTAAGGGCTGACCAACTTAATCGAAACCCTGGGGATCGGGCACGCATCGCCCCCCAGAAGGTCGGGAGAAACCAAATGATCCAGATGCAGACCAACCTGGATGTTGCTGACAACAGCGGCGCTCGCCGTGTTCAGTGCAT